>JANMIS010001036.1:0-2034 GCA_031375925.1 Synechococcales cyanobacterium OTE_70_concoct_197_sub | reverse complement strand
TGCCGTTGGTCCACATTTCCAAAATCAGACGATCGTGGCCGAGCAATCCGCCCACCCGCGCATCTTCAATGGAATAGTTCACCTTACGAACAGGCATGAACACCGAATCTAGCTGCATAAAATCGATCGCGGCATTTTCATCGGCCCGAATTCGCTCGACCCCACGATAGCCTTTCCCCCGTTCAACCCTGAACTCCATCTCCAGGGTATGACCCGCAGCAACCGTTGCGACAGGCTGACTCGGAGAGATGATTTCCACCTCAGAAGGCAAGTCAAAACTCTCAGCGGTAACATTCGCTGGACCTTGAACCACCAGCCGCCCAATTTGAGGCTGGGCAGAGTAGCTCTTCAGAACGACCTTCTTCAAGTTGAGAAGGATGTCTAGGACATCTTCCCGTACCCCCGGAATCGTCGAAAATTCATGGGCCACGCCTGCAACGCGAACAGCGGTGATGGAGGTTCCCTCAAGGTTTGCCAACAAAACACGACGTAACGCATTTCCCACCGTCGAACCTTGGCCGCGTTCCAGCGGCTCTAGAACGAATTTGCCATACTGACTTTGATCTTTATCGATGGTGGTTTCGATACAGTCAACTTGAAACTGTGCCACGGAATTACCCCTTACCTTCATCAACTCATGAATTGCTGCAAATAGATGCTGCAACGTAATGCTCTGAACAATCGCTTAAACAACAGGGTTCAGATAACGATGCAATTCCTAAACGCGACGACGCTTAGGAGGACGGCAACCGTTGTGAGGAATGGGCGTGACATCACGAATTAGGGTGATTTCCAATCCGGCACCTTGCAATGCACGAATGGCGGTTTCACGTCCAGAACCCGGACCGCTCACCAAGACTTCGATTTGACGCATTCCCTGTTCGATCGCTCGACGGGCTGCATTTTCAGCGGCGGTCTGGGCTGCAAAAGGCGTTCCTTTTTTAGCGCCCTTAAAGCCACTTGAACCAGCCGAGGCCCAGGAGACTTCTTCTCCTTGAACGTCGGAGATGGTGACAATAGTGTTATTGAAAGTAGATCGAATGTGCGCAACCCCAGTAGGGATGTTCTTTTTAACTTTACGCGCACCAGTTCGGCGTGTAGGTTTAGCCATTTCTCAAGCGGTGATAGGACAACGTATTCAACAAACCAGAGGGAGAGTTCTAAAAAGCAAAGGTGCCTGATAGCTCCAAACCCTATTACTTACGCGGTGCCTTCTTCTTACCAGCCACCGTGCGACGACCGCCGCGACGGGTACGAGCGTTGGTGCGAGTCCGCTGACCTCGCACGGGGAGACCCATACGGTGGCGGCGACCGCGATAAGCGCCGATGTCCATCAACCGCTTGATGTTCATAGACTCCCAGCGACGAAGATCCCCTTCGACCTGGTAGTCATCCTCGACCACTTCCCGAAGTGTTGCAACGTCCGCATCCGTGAGGTCACGAACGCGAATGTCCGGATTAATCCCGGTTTTTTTCAACACTGCTTTGGAACGGGTCAAGCCAATTCCAAAAATATAAGTTAGACCAATTTCAACCCGTTTATCACGGGGAAGGTCTACACCTGCAATCCGCGCCACACTCGTTCTCCTTATGAAAACTATATTTACAGAGGGGGCACACCCTTAAGTTGTGCGTTCAATCCAGGCTTTCCCTGAAGGCAGGGCTGACCTGGTGGTCTTTAGCGTTAACCTTGGCGTTGTTTATGCTTAGGGTTTTCGCAGATGACCGTTACGCGACCGCGACGACGAATCACGCGGCATTTGTCACACATTTTGCGGACAGAAGCTCGGACTTTCATGCTTCTCGACTAGCCATAAATTACAAACACAATATCTTAGCAACCTAACGCAAAGCTGTCAAGTTTGTTTTCTGCTCGACTTAAGTCCAGAAGGAGAATGTTAAACTTGGGTTTGCTTGATTTCTGAGGCAGTTATGACAGTCTATTTCCCTGACAAATACGTGGGTCTTCTGACTGACTTCGGCTTCAAACGGGTCTTCGGGACCGAACTCAATAAGCGCTTGCTGATCGATTTC
>JANMIS010001031.1:0-4993 GCA_031375925.1 Synechococcales cyanobacterium OTE_70_concoct_197_sub | reverse complement strand
GAAAACACGGGAATAGATGCTGTCACCTGGGCCAAAAACATGGTCGCGCGTGGCGCAGGCGAACTCCTCGTCACCAGCATGGACTGCGATGGAACTAAGGCGGGCTATGACTTAGCGCTAACCCGAAGCATTTCAGATGCCGTTAATGTCCCAGTTATTGCATCCGGCGGCGCAGGCAATTGTGCTCATCTTTACTATGCCTTGACCGACGGGGGAGCCGAAGCCGCCCTGCTCGCATCGCTGCTTCATTACGGAGAGTTAACGGTCTCTCAGATAAAGACATTCTTAAGCGATCGGGGCTTGAAAATTCGTGATTAAGTCCTCAAAGGCAGTCTAGGAAGGCATTAAGGAAGATTTGATAAGGTAATCTAAGGGGATAGTATTAGCAAATCGAGGAGTTTACAATTCTCAACAAAGCAAGCTTTAATAAAGATCTGTTACACAACTTTACCCTTATGATCATTTTAATCTTCCTCTCTGTGATCGCATTGGCGGGTCTCGCGTTGCACTTCATGCAGGAAGCTGTAACGCGGCAGGAATTCTCTTTAATGATTGCTGGAATCTTGATAGCATCCTCTGCGGCAGGACTTGTCGGGGTTAGCCTTTTGGTCAGTCATTCCTTGGACGATTTGAGGCGTCTCCAGCGGGGAGAGGTTGCGATCGAGCAAGCCTACGACTCCATTCGCTGGTACGTCGAAGCCGATGCTCAAGCGCAAGAGGCCAACTCTGTATATCTGAGCGACTCCTCTACAACCCGTTAGGAAGCATCAGACCTAGACTTTAGACATGATAATCTGGGTCGTTTCGTCCGGCTTTTCGAGATGGGGGACATGGCCACAATTTTCTACCCAGTAAAGCTTTGAATTCATCACCGCCTTTTCAAATTTTGCTGCATCTTTCGTCCCCAAAATCCGATCGTGGCGTCCCCAAACAATCTTCGTCGGCATTGAAATTTCAGAAACTCGATCGCTCAAGAATCCATAGCCACCGCTTCGAGTGAACGCAGCCAACGCCAAGCTCCATTCCGGCATTTGCAAGTGCAAGGCCGCACAGCATTCCGCATCGGCTGTTACAAAGCTGGAATCAAAATAGGCTTTGAGGCTGACCTGTTGACGCACCTTTGGACTGCTCAAAAAATTCGTCGCCCAGGTACTCAGTGGTGGCACCAAGTACTTCGCCAATGCAGGCGCTTTTGCAAACCCCGCACTATCTAACAGCACCAACTGCGACACTGCCTCAATGTGAGACAGAGCAAAATCGATCGCCGCCGCCCCACCCATAGAAGCCCCCACCAAAATCACAGGTTTCCCAATATACTCCTGCCAAAAGCTATGGAGCTGCGCCTTAATCATCTCTGGCGTGATGATGTCAAAGCCTCGCCGATCGGTAAACCCAAATCCCAACAAATCGATCGCAAATGTAGGATGACCCGCAGCCGCCAACTTCGGCAGCAACCGCCGAAACTCCAACATCGAACTATCAAACCCATGGAGCAGCAAGATTGGTGTCTTTGAATCGCTCCGATCGCCATAGTGCGTCACGAAAGCAGTGTCCACCGTAAAGCTTCGGTTGCCAACTGTCACTGAAATGGGCTTACGTTGGATTTTTTCAGCAAAGGCGATCGACGTAGCTTCCGTCAGCATTTGAACGTCTTGGGGCAGAAAGTCAGGAAAGATAGACATTTCAGACAAATTGAAGGGACAAAATAAATGAGCAGAACAAGCAAAAACTTTGGCTCACTCGTGGCAGCAAAATTACAGATTCTGGGCAAACTAATCATACTCATGGGATGACCCGATTCTCAAGCAGGACGAAAATTCAGGATAATCTCGCGACAAAACTGCGCTAAATCCGCGTTCAGCGGTTATCTTGAATCATCTTTAATGAGCAAAAAGCTAGGTAGCATTATTTCGTCTGAAGAGCAATGAGCTTCAGGTTAACAATGTTGGCTAGGGTTTGACTACTGACACCCATTTCAAGACTTTCAGGAGCATTGATTCCATGGCTTTTCCCGGCTCTTCGCAAGAACTCTTATCGGCAGATATTGTCAATTCCCTGCCTCCAAGCGAATCGGGATGGCTACAGTTGCAAAGCCTTAAGCTGCAAGATTCTAGGCTGCAAAGCTCTAATCCCGCGACATCAGATTCTCTTTCCTTGGTTTTTGTCGATCGTGGGGTCAAAGATACATCTACGCTGCTAGCCCATTCATCTCCGGGAACGCAAGTTTTTTATCTGAATGCGGTTGAAGATGCAATCACACAGATTACGCGCACTTTACTCGGCTACGAAAACGTTGGCAGTCTTCATATTCTCAGTCACGGAGAGTCGGGCGAATTAAAGTTTGCCAATGGAACGCTCAGCCAAAACAACCTGGGCCAATACACAGCACAGATCAAGTCTTGGTCTCAAGCGTTGAGCAATAATGCCGATATTTTGCTCTATGGATGCGACGTGGCAAATGGGGCTGCGGGCACGGCGTTCATCCAGGAACTCGGGCAGCTAAGCCAAGCAGATATTGCGGCTTCGACGAACTTAACGGGTGCAGGGGGAGACTGGGTTTTAGAAGCTTCGACGGGAACGATCGAATCTGCTTTAATTTCTGACGAGACAGGCCGATCGCAGTATCGCTACAGTCTTGACAATGTGCAGCTTCTATCCAACAGCAATCCTACCTTAGCGAGTGATGCGATCGGTGGAGACTTGGGCGGTCGGAGCGTCAGTGCAGACGGTAATTTCATTGTCTTCAGCAGCACCGCCAGCAATCTCGTCTCGGGCGACACGAATGGCCAGCGAGATGTCTTTTTGCTCGATCGCACCAACAGCGCTGCGCCCGTAATCACCTTAGTTAGTCATGCCTTAGCAGGTCTCACGCAGCCTAGCAACGGCGAATCATCCAGTGCCTCCATCAGCGCCGATGGAAACTATGTCGTCTTCACCAGTACAGGCAGTAATCTAACCTCAGACACCAAAACAGGCAGCAATCTGGATGTGTTCCGATGGAATCGATCGACTGGAGCAATCGACCTGATCAGTAAAGCAGGGACAACTGCCGGAATCGGTGGGGATTCGAGCACAGCAGTAATTAGTGCAAATGGTGAATCGATCGCCTTCATCAGTCGGGCGACGAATCTTACAGAAACTCCGATCGTCGATAGCAACAACGCACCCGATGCTTTTATCTGGTCGGCAGGCACTCTAAGAACCATTAGTTTAGATCCAAGCAGCAACATCACCGCAGACAGAGGTGTGGGTAGCAACATCGACATCAGTGCAGACGGTCGTTTTGTCGCCTTCAATAGCAACACTCAACTCAGTAGTCAGGATAATGGCCTAGGCAATGATATGTATGTCTACGATCAGGACCAAGGAAGTCTAGACCTGATCAGCTTCAATTTACTGGGGAGGTCAGGTGGAGCCACTACCGGAGTTGTCCCTCGCGTGAATTTTTCAGGTAATAAATTGCGGGTCTTATTCACCAGTGCGGGGCAATTAACGGCAGACGATCGCAGCAGTTTTGAAGATGTCTACGTCGCTGAGAAAGATTTTTCAGATATCAGTAATCCTTTCGTGCTACGTCTTGTGAGCCGCGTCACCAATGCGCTAGATACTGTCAATAACGGCAAGAATGGCAATGGAAGCTCCAGTAATGCGGTCTTCAGTGGGAACGGTCGCTACGTTGCCTTCACTAGCAATTCAAGCGATCTAGTGGTAGGCGATAGTAATGGTTTTCAAGATGTATTTATTCATGACCTAGATGCAACAGACCCAGATACTGCAACCAGACTGGTCAGTCGAAATAGCGCAGCGGGCGCTTTAGGGAATGGCAATTCTGGAAGTCAGATTAGCCTGAGCGACGATGGTAGTGTTGTTGCGTTTACAAGTGCTGCGACGAATTTGATCAACGAAGACATTGCAAATGATACCAATGGCGCTGGGGAGGATTTGTTTGCCTACAACACTGCCACAAACACTTTAACGTTAGTCACTCGTAAAAATGGGACAAATACAAGTGCGACATTGCCAACATTAGGGGCATTTCAGCAACGATCGATTCGAGTTGTTACCAATGGAAATAGCAGCACAATTGTTTACACAAACGATGCCACGGATTTAGTCGATAAAGATACAAACGATAGCAACGATGTTTTCTCGTTTAACCTGACCACACCTGCAAATACCCTAATCACCAAGATTCAGGGCAATCAGGCTTCAGTCACGGGTTTTGGTAGTGCCGATCTCACTGCTGCCGGGTCCGTGAGTCGGGATGGACGTTATGTGGTCTTTACCAGTGATGCTAATAGCTTAGTGGCGGGCGATCGTAACTCCGCTAGAGATGTTTTCCTCAGAGATATCACTTTACCCATTACCAATCCCAATGCGCTGAAATTAGTCAGTGGCACAGCCACCGGAAGCGGCAACCAAATCTCGTCTCAGCCCTTCATCAGCGCCGATGGCCAATACATCGTCTTCAGTAGTGCCGCTACGGATCTCGTTACAGGTGACACCAATGGTCAGCAAGATATCTTCCTATACACCGTCAGCACAGGCGCAATTACCCTCGTCAGTAAAGCCACAGCTCCCGCAGACAACGCCTCTAGTAGTGCAAGCGTCGCGGTTGATGCAGGCGGCGAAGTCTACGTTGCCTTTGTCAGTCGGGCGAGTAACCTAGCGGCAACGGGAACGGGGGTCAACAATGTCTTTGTTTGGAAGAAGTCTACGGGCACGATCGTTCTCGTCAGCAAATCTAGCGCCACCGCAGGCGGAAACTTAGATTCTTCGGCTCCTATCATTAGCGCAGATGGAAAATATATTGCTTTCACCAGTAATGCCAGTAATCTAACCACTGCCAATTTCACCGGAACCGATAGCAACAATGCATCGGATGTCTTCCTTTACGATATTACTGCTGGAACCTTAAATCTAGCGAGTCAAAATGCCAATGTCATCGGAAACAGCTCCTCTTACAATCCGATTATCAGCGACACCAACGGCA
>JANMIS010000973.1:0-2175 GCA_031375925.1 Synechococcales cyanobacterium OTE_70_concoct_197_sub | reverse complement strand
TTCGTCGGCCCGCCGTTTCAAAGCCAAAAGACTCGTACAGTCCGATCGCCCCAACATGACTCGCCCGCACTTCCAGCGTCGCCCGCTTCATCTCCCGTACCACTGCCAAATGCAATAGTCCTGATAGCACCTGACGAGCGTAGCCTCGGCGCTGGTAGTCAGGCAAAGTGCCCAAAATGGTGATATGAGACTCATCCACAATCGACCAAGCACAGCCATAGCTAACCGGAACAGAGGTTTCAGGATGACGAAAAATCAAAATATCGCTATTGGGACTGTCAATTTCCCGCAGGTAATGGTCTCGGCTCCACAACTTTCCAAAACAAGCTCCATCTAAGGAGAGCAAAATATCTAGGTCATCTACTGTTGCAACTTTGAGATGGAGCGAGAGGTTGTTGGGGATCAAAGACATGACAAATACTCAGGAGTAGAGAGAAAATTCGGGTTCGGAGCAATGCCCAAACGACGATACACTGTATTACTGTGAAATTCATGTGCAGAACTTGCAGCGGGCGAAAACGATGGTTGCAACTCCAATTCAGACCTCAAAAGCAGCTTCAGGAGCGACAGCTTTTGAGAACAGCGGCAGACAGTATCTAATTAAGGCTACTTCGCCAAACCAGTCTCTGCTGCCCTTGACGGCTCAGGTCAACGATCGTGACCACCTAGAGATTGGCGGCTGTGACGTAGTAGACTTAGCCCAAAAATTTGGGACCTCACTATATATTGTGGACGAACAGACTCTTCGCGTTGCCTGTCAGCAATACCGGGATGCCTTCAAAACCCACTACGCAGGCGAATCCCTCGTCATCTACGCTTCAAAAGCTTGGAACTGTCTAGCAATCTGCGCGATCGTCGCCAGCGAAGGCTTAGGCATTGATGTCGTGTCCGGCGGCGAACTCCTGACGGCGACCCAAGCCGGAGTCCCCGCCGCCAAAACCTACCTGCACGGCAACAACAAATCCATCAGCGAACTCCAAATGGCGATCGACTGTAACGTCACCGTCATCGTCGATAACTGGGAAGAACTCCGATCGCTCGCGGACCTGACCCAAAAAGCGGGCAAGTCGATTCGCATCATGCTGCGTCTGACTCCCGGCATCGAATGTCACACCCACGAATACATCAAGACCGGACGTATTGATAGCAAATTTGGCTTCGATCGCAACCAAGTCGATGCTGTATTCGACTACGTTTTAGCTAATCCCAGCCTGAATTTTATCGGGCTACACGCCCACATTGGCTCCCAGATTTTTGAGCTAACTCCTCATGAAGACTTGGGCACTGTCATGGTGGATTGGATCACCAAAGCCACTGCAAAAGGCTTGACCACTACTGAACTCAATATTGGCGGCGGCTTAGGCATTCGCTACACCGAGCAGGATGATCCTCCTAGTATTGACGCTTGGGTCAAAGTGGTTTGTGACTCAGTTACAGCCGCCTGCAAAGCCGAAAATATTCCTCTGCCCAAGCTGATTTCGGAACCGGGCCGATCGCTCGTCGGGACCTCCTGCGTCACGGCCTATGCAGTCGGCGGCCAAAAGGAAATCCCCGGCATTCGCACCTATCTCAGTATCGACGGCGGCATGTCCGATAATCCCCGTCCCATCACCTACCAATCCGTTTACCGAGCCGTCCTCGCCAACCGTATGTCGGACCCGATGAGTGAAACCGTGACGATCGCAGGCAAACACTGCGAATCAGGCGATGTGCTCATCAAAGATGCAAAATTGCCCAAAGCAGAGTTTGGCGATACCCTCGTGGTCATGGACACAGGCGCTTATAACCACAGCATGTCCTCCAACTACAACCGCATCGCCCGCCCAGCGGCAGTGCTAGTGAATCAAGGTCAAGCCCACTTGATTGTCGAACGGGAAACCTTGGAGGATCTGCTGCGTCACGATCGGCTTCCTGATTACCTCAAGGCTTAAAGCTTCAACCTCTAGTCCACTCACACAGACTGTCGAACCTAATGACCGATTCTGTTATCCAATGGCTCTCTAACCAGGATATGGCAGGGTCGGTTTTGACTTTCCTCTGGCAGAACCTGAGATCGATCGTCGATATTGCCTCCGTCCTCACCTTGATCTACGTCATGTTGCTGATCATCGGTGAACGGCGGACTCTGTGGATGGTGCGCGGACTTATTGCGCTTATGTTAGCGGCCACCATTAG
>JANMIS010000964.1:0-5748 GCA_031375925.1 Synechococcales cyanobacterium OTE_70_concoct_197_sub | reverse complement strand
TCCAATCCTGCTAAGTCTTGACCATCAAAATACAAGGTGCCATCTTCCGGTTCTTCAAAGCCGAGTAGGAGCCGAATAGTCGTCGATTTTCCACTGCCCGATGGTCCAACCAAGGCAATAAATTCACCAGATTTTGCCTCGATCGAAAGCTTATCGAGGGTAAGCGGACCGTCTTGTTGATATCGGAAACTGACGCGATCGAGCCGAAATCCACCTTGTAATCGCCCTGGATCAGCCTTACTCGCATCGACTTCCGGCATCTCATTGAGAATCGGCGTCGCACGCTCCCACAACACTGAAACTTCCAAGACATCAATGAAAGCGTTACTTAAGTCCGTTGCACCCTGGACAAACGTTCCCAAGGAACTATTAAAGGCCAAGAATACACCCAGAGATAACCCCACGCCACCTTTTGCCTGCGCTTCCGTAATTAGATGAACGGCCAATACATAAACCAGCAATGAGGTCAAAGTCGGCAGCATAGTATTGAACAGAGTGACCATATTGTCGATCCCTTCCGTACTCATCATTAGCCGTAACTCTTGACTAAAACGCTTGGACCAATGGGCAAAGGCACGTTCTTCTGAAGCAGAAACGCGTAATTTAGATACGCCTCCAATAAGTTGCACCGTAAGACCAAAAATTTCACCTTTTATCTCTTCCAGTGGACGCATTTTTTTCCTAGAGATCATGCTGGAGAAGTTAGTCACTAATATATTAACAATCGCGATCGCAACAGCAACCATGGCCAACTGCCAATTATAGAAAAACAATAATCCCAAGTTCAGAAGGGCAAAGACACTTGTAAAAATTGTCCGCATGATGGTGTTGCCCAACACCTGGCGAATTTGGCTAATAGCTGAAACCCGAGACTGCAAATCTCCCGTAGAGAACTTACGAAAGAAGGAAACCCGTAACTTCAGGAGTCGATCCCAGACGGCTGCTTGGGTACTTGAATTCGTAAAGGTTTGGAAGCGATTCATGGCAATATTTTGCCCGACTTCAAAGGCCGTCTTACCGAAGCTAACGGCCACCAGTCCTAGACCAATTTGAAATAACAATCCTCGTTGTGCATCGGGAATTGCTTTATCAATCAAAATCCCTGTCGCCTGAGGCACCAACATGCCAATCAAACTTCCCGCAACCCCCAAGACTAACATCAAGATCAAATCTCGAGTCCGGCCATGAATTGCAAATTTTAATACATCCGCAGACTTAGCCAAACGATCGGGTAATGGTCGATACAACATATATGCAACGGGCGAAAGTTGCGACATGCTGCGCGCATTCACGGTCACCCGATTGGGCTGTTGTGGGTCAAAAATCTCATAACCTTGACTGCCCATAGGCAAAATCGCAACGGGTCGCTCTCCCTCAGCGGTATATCCGAGAAGCGGGCCACAGTCAGATTTCCACCAACTCCCCGATAGGACGATCCGACGGGTCCGAATTCGTGAAGCTCGGGCGATTGCATCTAAGGGATCTTTAACGCGGGAGAGATCTTCAGACTTTGCAGGTGGTTTAATCTCAATTCCTAAGGCTCGACCAACTGCTCCCACAGCTTTTAGTAAGTCACTGCCTTCATCCTGAATGATACTGGCTTGACGGTTGAACATAGCGGTCAAATCACCGACAGCCCGTTCACTCACTTGCCAATTCAACCGAATTCGTTCCCGAAATTGTTGTTTCTGAGTTTCTTGTTGTTGGTCAATGAGAGTTTGTAATGCTTTTAGTGTTTGTTGATGGAATGTCCGAAGTGGCACAGTGAAGCTTTCAGTTTCTCCCAGGGCGGCGATATCTAGACGGTCTAACTTAATGCCTGTGGGTTTGAAAATGAATCCGATCCGATCGACCCACTGTTGAGTCAATTTACGAATCTTTGGAGTGTTGTCAAGATGTCGATCGCTATTTAACTGAAGGGGGACTAGATGAGTCTCTTCGTAGGCAACTGCTACTAACTCAAACGTCGCTGAATCAAACGCAGATGATGAATGATCTGGCATGAGACTATACAGTAAATCCCCTGCATTGACCTCAAATAGATAGGTTCGGGAACCTTGTGCTACACCTTCTAAGCTAGTCACCGCAAAGACCGCCATTGATCCAACTTGGACCATCCAAGCTGCATCAGGCTGATTAAGCAGTAGCGTTGCGTTACCTTTAACGGTACGGATTGTTGTATCTGCTGTATCAATTTCTTTTAGATAGGTCATAGGGAAAATTTCTAATTCTGAGGGGTAAATTTCTTGAAATTAGCAGGGGACCGATCGGTGTAATTTCAACATCATGACTTTATTAAATTAATAGTATGGTTTGTTGATCTTATCCAGGCATAATTCGTTATACCAATCTAACTCTACCTAAATTATTATTAAAAATAGTCAAGTTAAAAATAGTCAATTTTTTATGTAAGTTTGCATCAGTAATATTACTTGCATGAGCCTATTATAAAATAGCTATTTTACATTTAAGACGATAAACTACATCAGTAGGACTACCAGGTTCATCATTAATTTAAAATATTCTCTAATTTAGGAATCAGTATTTTTTCTAATTTGTGTATTCATCTTGATCAAGTAAAATTAAAATATCTTTTACCATGACTAGGCAAGCAAACTTACTGTAAACCTGCCGTGAATCTTTCTAGTCTAGTGTTCTAAGTAGATTCAATGTGTTTTCTAATCTCTTTTTATAAGATACGATTTCTATATTTGATAGATATTAACAGAGAAATTTTCCTGCACAGCTTGAGTAATCAAGTCGTCTACTCAAGTCCATCATCAAGGTAGTTTTCATGACACAATTACTAGCAAGACTGCGCCATTTTGAGATTCTAAATAAGAGTGATCTAGAGTGGCTTTCAGCTAATGTTCAGACCAAAACCTATCAGGTGGGCGATCGGTTAATTGAAGAAGGTCGTGGGATTGATGCTGTCTATCTGGCATTAACGGGCAAGCTTGCAATTTTAGAGTTTTTGCAGGGGCAAACTAGCCCAATGTTGTTGTTAGAGCCGAGTGAGTTTGTGGGAGAGGCGGCATTAATTAGTCAGAATCCATCTAGTATTACGATCGAAGCTGTAGAAGCCTCCGAAGTCTTAGCTCTTCCCCGTCAAAAACTAACGCAAAAACTCAGATCCGATCGAGATTTTGCAAGTCGCTTCTACCGTCTGATTGCCATCAAATTATCAGAGCGTCTTCGTCGGCTTTCTGTCCTAATGGCCAAGCGTCAAATCAAAGAAGGCGAGCCACTTCGGAAGGTCCTAATGGTCTTTGCAACCCTGAATGATAGTGATGTCTCTTGGATGTTGGCCAATGGTATTTCTGAAAAAATGCCTGTGGGCACGGCCTTAATTGAACAAAGTAAATCGGTGCCTGCCATTTACTTGCTGTTGGAAGGAATGCTCGGAGTTTACATTAATACGGGCGACAACGGCGAAACTCGTGAAATCGAAGTGGCCAAGCGCGTTAAGGGCGATATCCTCGGTGAAATGTCGTTTATTGATGGTGGAATGGCTTCCGCTACGGTACGCACAATTGAACCCTCGTGGGTATTGGCTTTATCACAGTCAATGCTTGCGGCAAAACTCCAAGAAGATAGCGGTCTTGCCAGTCGCTTCTATCTTGCGATCGTTCAGATTCTTTCAAATCGTTGTCAAGACCTTCTCGTTCGCGGTGGGTTGTCGGCGATCGATACCCGTGATACTAACCTGTTGTCGGAAGATATTGAAGTTGAAGATGAAATCGATCTCGATGTTCTAGAAGGCACGGCGATCGCAGCAACTCGTTTTGATTGGCTGATTCAACAACTCCGTCGCTAATTGTTTTGCGTTACGCCTCAATATTCTAGTGAACTGTAAGTCAACCTCACCTTCAAACCACTTTTAAACTATGGAAAATAAAGATGGGATGTTCCGGCAATCTGCTTTAGAAAGATTGTCATCACCCGAACGACTCGATCAGTTAATGCAAGTTGTGAATCCAATGGATTGGATTGCGCTGACTACATTAGCAAGTCTTGTTGGCGGCACCTTAATTTGGAGTATTGTCGGACGGATTCCGATCACCGTCGATGGTCGTGGTATTTTGATTCAACCTCGACAAGTCGTTGATTTCCAAGCTAATATTGCGGGCCAGTTAAAAGCCTTGAATGTTCGCAATGGTCAATGTGTCAAGAAGAATGAAGTTTTGGCCACGGTTGATCCGATCGATCTTAAGCAACAGTTGTCCCTCTCTCAAGGGAAACTCGCTCAACTTGAGACCCAAGCCCAAACCACAAGTGCATTGTCTGTTCAGCGAATGCGATTTGAGAAAAGTTCTCTTGATGCTACGCGGGTGAGTTTAATTGAACGCTTGGGAGATACGCGATCCTTGACGCCCATTCTGCAATCGAAAGGGGTCGATGCCCTTCAAGAAAAACGCAGCAGCATGGAACAACGACTAAGGGATGCACAAAAACTCGTCCCGGTCATGCAACAACGACTCGCGAGTCGTCAGAAACTCGCCGAGGAAGGTGCTTTACCCAGAGATGCACTGTTACAGGTGGATCAGGAGTATGTGCAATCCCGTCAAACGGTGGCAGATATTGAAGCCCAACTCAAACAATTGGACGTGGAAAGTACTCAAACCGATCGTCAATATCTCGAAAATCTTCGATCGGCAGGTGATCTCCAAGCGCAACTTCAAGATTTGGATACCAAAGCGAAACGACTGGATCAAGAAACCTTAGAAACTCAAAATCAACGTCAACGAGAAATTCAAGAAGTCTCCCGCGAAACAACTCGTCTGAATCAACAAATCGCCACCAATAGCCAAATTCTAAGTCCTCAAGACGGCTGTATCTTAGAAGTTTCAGCCACCATGGGCCAAGTGGTTCAGCCCGGTTTACGCCTGGGTAGTATGCAAATGGGTGTGGAAGGCGGAGCTTTGACGGGCATTGTTTATCTACCTATTAAAGATGGGAAACAAGTTAAAGCCGGAATGTCGATCGCGATCACGCCAGATACGGTTCAACGGGAACGTTTTGGTGGGATTGTCGCTGAAATCACGGATGTCTCCAAACTCCCCGTCACCCGTGCAGGTGCGACAGCGGTGGTTGGGAATTCAGAAGTGGTGCAAGGACTCGTCGGCGAAACGGGAGCCGTGATTGAAGTCAATACCAAGTTAATTACTGACGCTAACACCGTCAGTGGATACAAATGGTCTTCGTCAAAAGGCCCTGAATCCAAAATCACGTCAGGAACCACCACGAGCGTGCGAATCACCGTTGAGGATCGCCCCCCGATTACTTTTGTGATGCCCTTTCTACGAGATCTGCTCGGATTAAAGTGAGATTGACTATGCCAGTACTTGACAAACCTAAAGATTCAAAAGCCCCCAGCCCGAAGCCGACAAAAGCGAAATATCAAGATGCCCGTGTCCGCACTCCGACTCTTCTGCAAATGGAAGCTGTAGAGTGTGGTGCGGCTTCGCTTGGCATTATGTTGAGTTACTTTGGCCGCATTGTCCCGTTGCCCGAACTTCGGAGCAATTGCGGCGTGTCTCGGGATGGTAGTAAAGCTTCCAATGTCTTGAAAGCAGCGCGTAACTACAATCTCCAAGCGAAGGGCTTTAAAAAAGAAACGGTGCAACTCTTAGACATTAAGCCTCCCTATATTGTGTTCTGGAACTTCAATCACTTTTTAGTGGTGGAAGGCTTTGTGGGCGATCGGGTGATGTTAAATGATCCCGCAGCAGGGCCTCGGAGCGTGTC
>JANMIS010000955.1:0-1119 GCA_031375925.1 Synechococcales cyanobacterium OTE_70_concoct_197_sub | reverse complement strand
ACCCTAGTAGGAAATCCCTGGTAGCGGCTTTACTCGCGCTTTATCGCCGAGCCGATCGTTCCGCTTGTCGAACCTTGATCTGCTCCAAACTTCCCACTGGAATCGAAGCAATGAGTTTGCGAGTGTAGTCTTTGCTGGGATTACGATAGATTTGTTCAGCAGTGTTGAGTTCTTCGATTTTGCCTTGGTTCATCACCATAATCCGATCGCTCATAAACTTCACCACACTCAAATCATGGGAAATAAATACATATGTTAGATTAAATTCCGCCTGCAATTCCTTCAGCAAATTCAGCACCTGCGCCTGCACCGAAACATCCAACGCAGACACCGACTCATCGCAAATAATAAACTTCGGATTTAACGCCAATGCCCGCGCAATACAAATCCGTTGCCGTTGCCCGCCGGAAAACTGATGGGGAAACCGCGCCATTGTTTCATCGCTGCCCTCTAAACCCACCCGATCGAGTAAGTACTTTGCCCGCGTTTTAAAATCACTTCGCCCCTTCCCAAAAATCTTCAACGGCTCCATCACCGCATCCCCTACATTCAAGCGTGGGTCGAGCGCACTGAAAGGATTTTGAAAGATGATCTGCATTTCCTGTCGCAGTTGTCGCAACGCATTCGGTTTCATTGCCAGCAAATTTTGTTTATCAAATTGAATTGAACCGGATGTTGGCTCGATCAATCGTAGCAGCGTTCGCGCTAGCGTTGATTTTCCACAGCCTGATTCACCCACTAAGCCTAAAGTTTCACCTTGATACACTTCAAATGAGACATCGTTCACTGCTTTAAATAGCCGCTCAGTACGACCCACTGCATTTTTAATTGGGTAAGCAACAGTTAAATGATTAACAGATAGCAGAGGTTCATTCGATCGCAGCACCGACAAACGTTCTGCAATTTGTACATCACTAATTTCGGGCAGTGTTGCTAACAAGCCTGCAATATTTTCATGCTTTGCCGCTATTTGCCGTTCGCCGTTCGCATCTACCGTCACAGCCATAAAATCAGCCACGGTTGGCAAAGTTTGTAAGCGCCGATCGGGGTTGGGGCGACAGGTCAAAAGACCCTGAGTATAAGGATGTCGGGGACTGGAAAAAATATCCATCACGGTCC
>JANMIS010000942.1:0-4191 GCA_031375925.1 Synechococcales cyanobacterium OTE_70_concoct_197_sub | reverse complement strand
GATCGATCGATCGTCCGAGTGCGGATTTATTTAGATTTGATTTGCAAGAACCCATTCCAGATTTTCCTGTGTCCTTACGGCCTGAATCGCCCGATGCGATCGTTGATTTGCAAGCAATTTTGAATGAAACTTATCAGCGCGGACGACTGGATTTGTCTATTGATTATTCGCAAGATCTTGTTCCTGCCTTAAGCGCAGACGATCGGGTTTGGGCTTTGGCTACAATGTTCTTTATGTCTTAGGCAATCATGAATACTACGGAAAAGCCTACCCAAAACTAGTAGATGATTTAAAGGAATTAACGATCGACTCTAATATTACAATCCTAGAAAATGACAGCCTAGAAATCAATGGAATTCGATTTCTAGGCTGTAGCTCTTACCCCGCCGCCATGAGGATCTCTTGAGTGCAGCTACGCATCAGCCCTAGATAAACTTGTCGCAGCTTCGCGGGCAAAACTATGAATACATGGTCATATTCATACCCAACAAGATTATTGGATTGGGGAGACAAGAGTAATTTGTAATCCCAGAGGTTACCCTGATGGGCCTAATGCTCTATTTCAGCCAAACTTAGTCATCGAATTAACTTTTGCGTTAGAGTAAAGGGGATCTATTCACTGCTTCAACCTTATGCCTAAGCAATTGACGATCGTCCAAGCGCAACAGCAGCTTCCATCCCTTTCTAAAGAACTAACCAATGAGCCAATCATCATCACTCAGGACGGAGTTCCTGTGATGGCAGCCTTAAGTTATCAGCATCTTTCAGAACTGATGGAAACACTTGATATTCTAAGCGATCAAGATTTTGTTACCCAGCTACGTCAAAGTCTGAATGAAGCCGAACAAAATCAAACGATCGCCTGGGAGGATGTCAAAACGCAATTAACTCTATGAGTTTACCTGAATACGAAATCCGTTTAACACCTTTAGCAAGTCGAATGCTGGATGCAGTTCAAGATGTCCGAGAAAAGGAGAAACTTCGCGATCGGATTGAACAACTGAAGATAGAACCTGAGAAGCAAGGTAAGGCCCTCGTGGATAATCTTGCAGGACTGCGAAGTATTCGTGCAGTAGGACAGCGATATCGAATCGTTTATAAAGTAAATTTTGATACGATCGTCGTTCTAATCGCAGGTGTAGGGCGGCGTAAAGATGATGATAAAAATGATATTTATCGGTTGTTAGAAAAACTTCTGGAAGATTAGCACTTCTCCAATGGGTTTAGGCTTTGGCTACGGTTAATGAAGCAAGCTAGGGACGATCGATTCATTAATATCCAACAATTCAGACCATTATTTACCAAATCACCATTGACATTTTGCGTAGTGATATTCCGGATCATCGATCGTCTGCGTAAAATTAAGGAGATTCATAAGTCTGACCCTCACGAATCCTTAGTATTTAATAAGATAATACTGATCCAGCATAGAGACTATGCAGAGTTTTCAATTAATCTCATCTAATCTGTGCGTAGCCCTACGCATTTAATGATGTAATCTTGATGAATTAGATACTCCAGTTGAAAAGTATTAAGCATAACTAGATATTTCGACCCCATTGTCGCGAATTATACAAATACGTTTTCCTGCCTCTAGGCGACAACGGTTCCAATCGGCCAAGGTAGATACAGTTACCTCGTCGCCTGACATGGCACAACACTCACCATGAAAAACGCTACACGTCAAATCTTGCTCGGAACCATTCTCTCTGCGATCGCAGTTGTATCACAAGCCAGTGGCGCATTCGCAAAAGTTGCACCTGGTAATCTTCAGGTTAAAGCAACTTTGACCGCAGACAATCATTACGCCTTGTTCTCTGGAAATGAGACAGGTAGCATTCTTAACTTTTACGGACGCAACGAAAAGGGTGCCTACGGTGGCGGCGCTGGCTGGAACACCGGAAACATGGGTGGCCAAAACTTTAATCCTGGAAATGGGTATAACTGGTCGAGTGCAGAAACCTGGAACTTCAACATGAGCCAAAATGACTACATGTATGTCGTTACCTGGGACGATAGCGCCGTCGATGAATCTTGGGTCGGACAGTTTGATATTACGGCAGGTGACAAAAAAACTCAACTTCTTTCCACACCTGGCTCTTGGGAGTACATGACGACGCAATGGACCGGAAATCCTGGCGATTGGGGTGATACCCCGACTGATGCGGTCTTGAATAAAGAAATCTCTGGAGCAAGGTGGTTTGACTCTAAGAGTCGCGGTCTGAACAACGGACAAACGGGTCCTTGGGGACGGATTGCCGAAGTGACCGATAAGGCTGACTTCTTAAACACAACAACCAACGTCAGTGGCAACAAGCGTGACAACGATCGCTTCACCATCTTCCGGACAAAGGTTAACATCGGCCAAACCGTCGGCTTGCCTCCTGTTCAGTCTGTTCCTGAACCGACTACTTTGATTGGTTTAGCAGGAGTTGGTTTGACTAGCCTTGCAGTCCGTAAGCGCAAGAAGTCCTAGTTTTAGTGCTTCAGCATAACAGCCGATCGTCCTTACCTCAGGTAAGGACGATTTTTTAATGGAACTGGACCTGTTCTTTATTGAGTATTGTCAGAAAAATCAAGGCTAGAGTTTGACAATAAAATTATCTTTTTCTTGAAACCGTTGGCCTTGCCCTTGAATCACAGTTTCAATCGCCCCAGCAGAGAACTGAAGCAGCTAACCAACCTGGGAAAATCCATTCTTGAAAACTTCGTTTGGGTAATGACAATCCGACTAAAAAGATAAAAATTCAAAAATTGCAAATTGCCGCATAGTACAGGAGAAATTCGCAACGGTCATATTTATATTTTGTCAACGTTTGCTGCCCAATATTGTCTTATGGATGTCTCACACCAGCGTTTCTTCGATCGCACCTTCTGCTGAAAGAACAATGGCTCTGATTTGGTCGAGCATTTCAGGGGAGGCAGTTTTCCAGAGTTTGCGCTGGTGGGCTTCGAGGAGACGCTCGGCGATGTCTCGGGCAGCCCAGATGTTGCTTTTTTGGAGAAAGGCTTGGACGGTTTCATCCAGTAGGTAAGCTTCAGCAATTCCCGCATACATATGATCTGGGACTGCGCCCGTGGTGGCACTGTAACCAAACAAAAAGTCTACAGTTGCAGATAGTTCAAAGGCTCCTTTGTAGCCGTGACGCATGACACCGTTGATCCATTTGGGGTTAATGACGCGCGATCGGTAGACCTTCGAGAGTTCTTCGGTGAGCGATCGGACTTTGGGATTTGATGTATTTGAATTGTCACCAAAGTAAGTCGTAGGTGTTTGGTTCGACAATGTTTTAATTGCGGCGACCATGCCACCTTGGAATTGATAGTAGTCGTCGGAGTCAAGCAAGTCATGTTCGCGGTTGTCTTGGTTTTGTAAGACTACCTGCATACCTTTGAGCCGCATTTCAAAGGCTTCAGGGGCTGATTCACCGGGTCCATTGCTGGTGTAAGCATAGCTGCTCCAATTCAGGTAGGCGCGGGCCAGATCGCTAGATGTCTCCCAGTTTTGTGATTCGATTAAACCTTGGAGACCTGCGCCGTAAGCTCCTGGCTTTGACCCAAAGACTCGATAACGCGATCGGGCTAAAGCCTGGGAAGGTTCGAGTCCAGTTTCAGTCCAGGCTTGGGCTTCTTGAATGACGCTGTGGGCGATCGGATTGTCTTGTTGTGATTCGTCTAAGGTTGAAACTAATGCAACAGCTTGATCAAAAAATTCGATTAGATTTGGGAATGCGTCGCGAAAGAATCCAGAAATGCGAAGGGTGACATCGACGCGAGGACGACCGAGGGTTTTGATGGGGAGGATTTCAAAGTCTACGACGCGCCTTGATGCTCCGTCCCACACAGGTTTGACACCCATAAGTGCGAGGGCTTGGGCGAGATCGTCGCCGCCTGTCCGCATGGTGGAAGTTCCCCAAATTGAAAGACCCAGCGTTTTTGGGTATTCGCCGTTTTCTTGAGTGTAGCGTTCAACTAAGGTTTCGGCGGCTTTACGACCGACATCCCAGGCGCTTTCGGTGGGGACCGCACGGATGTCTACGGAGTAGAAATTGCGGCCTGTGGGCAGGACTTCGGGTCGTCCTCGGGTCGGTGCGCCGGAGGGTCCGGCGGGAATATATTGACCGTTTAAGCCTTTAAGTAAGTTTGTGAGTTCGTTTGTGGTTTTGGTGAGGTTGGGGAGGAGTTGGGTGG
>JANMIS010000929.1:0-2578 GCA_031375925.1 Synechococcales cyanobacterium OTE_70_concoct_197_sub | reverse complement strand
GACATTATTGCTTTTCTAGATGCCGATGATCGGTGGCTGCCCCACAATCTCAAAAGCCATGTTGAACACTTTGAAGCTAATCCTGCGATCGGCGTTAGCTTTGGTCACGTTGAATTCATAACTGCTGCTGGACAATCCACTGGAAAGACGACTCACTGCAAGTTATCCCAAATTCCCACTCATCATTTCCTATATACCAATCCCACCGTCACCACCTCAAACCTGGTTGTTCGTACCGCACTTTTTAAACAATTAAACGGGTTTGACGAAAGTATTAATCATTCAGAAGATATGGATTTTTTGTTTAGAGCGTCGCAGCATAGCCCCATTGAAGGCATCGATCGTATTCTCGTTCAATACCGCATTCAAAGCACTGGATTGTCCTCTACCCTCGAAAAAATGGAACAAGGCTGGGAACACCTCATGACCAAAGCCCATCGCACTCATCCAAACTTAGTTAACCAACATTACAAACTCGCCCAAGCCGCCCAACTTCAATACCTCGCCCGTCAAACCCTTCGTTTAGATTTACCAACGCAACAGGGCATTGATTACATTCACCGCGCATGGCTAGCCCATTGGCCCAGTATTTTGCTTAAGCCTCGATCGCTCCTGATGACGATCGCCCTCTATAGCAAACACCTCAGCACCCAATACTTAAACAATTCCCAACTCAGCCAACCCCTCACAAAGCATTTCACATGACGTTCCAAACCGTTGAAACCTGGTTCATGATTTTATCGATGTGGTTCATCATTGGCAATCCCATGAACGTCATCCTCTACGGCGAAAGTGGTGGACAAGAAGTGAATGCAGACGCAGCCGGAAGTCTTGAGCCGAACATTGTTTTAGCTTTATACATCATTTCATTGTTATTAATGTTGCCAAGACTCGGACAAGTTCTCTATCGCGTTCTAAAGGGAAATGTCTTAATCTGGATGATAGTGCTCATGATCCTAGCCTCCACGGCTTGGTCAGATGTTCCAGATATTACGCTACGACGCGGGCTGATTGTCTTTGGGGCTGCTTGTTATGGAACCTATTTTGCGACTTGCTTCCCATTTCAAAAGCAAATTCAGATTATGGCAACCGTGTTTTTTGCCTCAGTTGCAACAAGTTTTATCTTTACCATTCTCCTTCCCAAATACGGCATCATGTCTATGCCGCCTCATGTTGGTGCTTGGCGTGGGGTTTATATTCACAAGCAACACCTCGGAACCCAGATGTCTCTGATGTCAGCTTTCTTCCTGATTTTACTAAAAAGTGAGTTTTGGCGTGAGAAAAAAGGTCTGGCATTTTTGAGTGTAATTCTATCAATCTTTTTAGTGCTGGCTTCTAAGTCATCTACGGGGTTAATCAGCGTGGCACTGCTAGCCACCTGTATTCATATTTTTCAGTGGCGACGCTTTCGGCCTGACATTCTCGCCTTTATTGTTATTACAGCAATTCTTTCGATCGGTAGCATTGCAATTTACCTGGTTGATAATGCCGCCGTAATTGTTGGGGCTTTAGGCAAAGACTTGACCCTTTCGGGACGCGATCAACTTTGGAGCGCGATCTTGCAAATGGTGAGCCAGCGGCCCTGGTTTGGTTATGGCTATGAAGCATTTTGGTACATTACAGGTCAATCCAGCAGGCCCGATTTGATTTGGAATGTGATTGGTTGGGATGCACCCCACGCACATAATGGACTGCTAGAGATTTTATTGGCATTGGGTTGGGTCGGGGCTGGGTTATTTTTAGTGACGTTTGTTAATAATATTTGGCGATCGCTTCAACGCATTGCCCTTAATCCTAGTGCAAGCAGTTACTATTCGATGATTTTTCTGATTTATATCGTTCTAACAAACATAACTGAAAAAAACTTTTTTGGGTCTAATTTAACGTGGATTCTTTATGTCTGGATGGGCTTTGTGCCGATCGTACAGACTCAAACACAATATAACCCTGACCATAACGTGATTCAGAACTATAAGGTAAATACCTGATTGTATTCATTTCACAAATTCAACACAAACTCTAAATGAATTCCGATCGCTAAAGAATTAAATCAAATAATGAATTAAAAGGCGCAGTCGTTCTTAGGATAGATTGCGCCTTTTATTCGTAATCTAAAGAGGTATTCAAATAAGCCTACAGAGCGGGTTTTGATGTATTTTGTCAAGTTGAATTAATGACTTATCTTACTGATTATTAAGTTTATCAAATAGCATTATTGCATCAGTAGTTCCTATCTAAAATGAGCGATATCTGATGGAAATATTCTGTTAATCATCACCATTGACTTTATGACTTTACCCACATCTTCGGCAATCCATTCAGTCCAATCAAAACTCGTTTCGATCGTTGTTCCTGTGTACAACGCAGAACAATATGTTGCTGAAACTTTAAAGTCTATCTTTGCTCAAACCTATCAAAATTTTGAAGTGATTATTGTGGATGATGGAGGCACCGATCGCAGTCTAGAAATTTGTGAGCAATTCACCGATCGGCGTATCAAAATCATTCACCAAAGTAATCGCGGACTTCCCGGTGCGCGCAATACCGGAATTCGTCATGCGCAAGGAGATTACATTAC
>JANMIS010000904.1:0-2554 GCA_031375925.1 Synechococcales cyanobacterium OTE_70_concoct_197_sub | reverse complement strand
GATCGACAGGTAACTTTGAGATGGCGCCCGCAACTGCTTTCCGTGTTGGCTCGCCAGTGTCGTGAAGCACTGGAGTGAGATTGTTTCCGAACGCATAAACATCGGTGATGAGTTTCAAATTCTTTTCTTGGTTCTTTACCTCGAGCTTTTCGTAAAAGGAGAACACGATTGGAGCGAGCTTCTGCCGTTCATCGAGGAGACTGAGCGATGCGTCCATCAGCCAAATGATCGAAACAGGCCCTTCCGAATCGCCATCGCCAATGCGCTCCAGCTCGGACAGAATCTTGCCCACTGCTCCTTGGGCGGAGCTTTCGACCTGCACCCCTACTTCGGACAGCGTCAAAAGTTCTTCGGTTCGTACCGTGCTTGCTCAACCATCCTCACTGTACCGATGCCTCACTTTACCAATGCCTCACTTTACCAATCGATGACTTGTTAGCAAACATTTGTATGAATGGTCTGCGGCGTCAAACTTTGGTCGGGTAGGACCGGAGGCTATAGCTTTTCCGCGGCTTGGCCGTACTTCCGCCAATAGTAACATCGATGCTATGTTTGCGTTTCGGCTACTCGACTGGTACAAATCTTAAAAGCTTTCTTTGTTGTACTCCACCACACACAGAACTTACGCCAAGTGACCCAAATTCGATTTAGGATGATTTTTTTGGCGATGCTCGTCGCGGTGCTTTTGTATCTCGACCGGATTTGCTTGAGCACGGCGGCGGAGGCGGTATCGAAGGAATTATCGATTACCACGACAGGAATGGATTGGTTGCTTGGGGCCTTTTTTTGGGCCTATGCTCTTGGGCAGTTACCGGCAGGTTGGCTTGGCGATCGGTTTGGTGCACGATGGATGCTCTCGGCTTTCATCGTGTTGTGGTCGTTGAGCACCGGCTTGATGGGTATTGCCAATGGTTTCGTTGCCCTCTTTCTCCTTCGGCTCTTTTGCGGTCTGTTTGAGGCAGGGGCGTATCCAGTTGCTGCGGGAATTGTAAGCCGTTGGATGCCGGTCGGAAGCCGTGGTATTGCGAGCTCCGTCGTGGCAGTGGGAGGGAGGCTCGGCGGTACCGTTGCGCCAGTACTTACGATTCAGCTCATGCTTTGGTGGACGCTTGGTAATGCGTGGTGGAGCGCGCCAAGCGACTCGGTCGCGGCCGTTACAAGTTGGAGACCGGTCATGGCCCTTTACGGAGCGGTAGGTATCGTCATTGCCTTGCTATTCGTATGGCTCTTTCGCGACACACCTGATCTGCATCCAGCGGTTAACCAGGCTGAACGAGATTGGATCCGAGGTGGTTTGAAAACGAGTGCAGAATCAAGCAAGAGACCCGCCATTCCCTTAAGAGCGATGTTGCTTTCGGTTCCGCTTTGGCTGAATTGTTTTGTTCAGTTCGCTTCGAATATGGGTTGGGCTTTCCTCGCGACCAAAATGCCGCAGTACTTGAAGGATGTACACGGATCCTCACAATCCTCCCAAGGTTGGCTGGTGAGTTTGCCACTTTTGGCAGGCATCTTTGGGTTGCTTGCCGGAGGCGTGTTTACGGACGCGATGACACGCTCGCTGGGATTGCGATGGGGACGCGCGATCGCAATGTGCGTGTCTAGAACATTGGTGGCTTTTGGTTTTTTGGGTTGTTTGTTCGTTACCGATTCGATGCAAGCCACAATGTGTCTGGCGTTGGTCGGTTTTGCAACGGACCTCGGAATTGCGGCTTGTTGGTCCTATGCACAGGATGTGGGAGGAAAACATGTCGGGTCGGTATTGGGCTGGTCGAACATGTGGGGGAATTTTGGCGCAGCACTGTCGCCCGTCATTTTGGGTGGAATCGTTGGTTGCTTTATGCAAGTGGAAACAGGTTGGACAGCGGCGTTCGCTTTCTGTGCGGTTCTTAATGTCGTGGCGGCGCTCGCTGCGTTTGGCGTGAGTGCGAGTAAACCACTGTAAGCAGCGGTGGCATAGGCTTTCCAGCCTGTGTAATAACCATAGTCGCAGGCTGGAAGCCTCTCCCACTCGAGTTCATTCGAATCGACGGCGAACTGCCCCCCTTCCTGCAGGATGGGGGCGTCGGGTATTTTGTAGGCTGTCGTAGGTTACTTTTCAGTTTGTCTTCACCTCCCCGCATTGCATGTTTCGCTCCAAGGCAGCCGTCGTTGGCACAGGATTCATTGGCCCAGTCCACATCGAGGGGCTCATCCGCGCCGGCGTACAAGTTCAAGGGGTGCTCGGAACGAGTTTAGAAAAATCGCAACGCACCGCAGACTTGTTTGGAATCAAACGAGCCTATCGGGACCTCAACGAGTTGGTGAACGACGAAGAAGTTGACGTCGTTCATTTGACTAGCCCCAATCGATGTCATTTTGAACAAACGATTCAATGCCTGGACGCGGGCAAACATGTTCTTTGCGAGAAGCCACTTGCCATGAACTCGACCGAAAGCGGCGAGCTAGTCCGCCGATCGCACCTCACAAAGGTTCTTACCGGGGTAAACTACAATGTTCGATTCTATCCCGTATGCATCGAGGCCGCCGAACGGGTGCAGCGAGGCGAATTGGGTGA
>JANMIS010000410.1:0-3093 GCA_031375925.1 Synechococcales cyanobacterium OTE_70_concoct_197_sub | reverse complement strand
GTCATCAAGACCCATGCGGTGATTGACTGCGCCGCCCACCTGAGAGGCATATTTTTCCAAAATTCGCAGTCCTGGGTTCGTTTTGCGGGTATCAGCAAACCGCGTCGGCAGTCCCTCAAGCTGTGCCACAAATTGTTCTGTCGCAGTTGCAATCCCACTCAGTCGCATGGCGAGATTTAGGGCCACGCGCTCTCCCGTAAGCAATGCCTCAAAGCTTCCAGAGAGCTTTGCAATGGTTTCCCCTGTCATCACCCTAGCGCCCTCCTTTACTAAGACTTCAAACTCAATTTCAGGGTCTAAAAGCTGGAAAACCCGTGCAGCGATCGGCAATCCGGCGACAGTGCCGTTTTCCTTGGCAACCCAGGTCGCTGAATTGGCTTGCGAACCCTTTACCATCAAGGCTTGCGTCACCCGATCGCCCCGCCCAATATCTTCCAAAAGCCAGGGTCGAATTAACGAATCCAAGACTAGATTAGAGGGAAGTGAAAAGCCCCCGAGAAATTTCGATGCCATAGGAGATTCTGCCTGTAAACTTGGGTACTAACTATTATGGCGGCGCTTTATCCCATAACTCACCGATCAGTTAAATGCATAAGTAATCCTACTGAGGCATTCAACTTATGACGAGTAAAAGGAGTTTCAAGTTGTATTATGCTGCGCGAGGAGCGCTAGATTTGGACATTTTGACACAGGACACATTAGACGAAAAATCAAAGATGGCGCTCCTGAAACGACTTCAAGCCTTAGTTCGTGAATCAGTCGATTGCCATGCCATTTGTGAGCAGGCCGTTCTGGGGGTCGTCAAGTTGCTGGATCTCTGCGGCTGTCAACTGCGGATCTTTAACGGCGAATCGACTATGACAACCGCTCTGTATGAGTTTGTCTGCGATCGAGATGAAGCCGGATCTGTCCTAGTTCAGCACACCAGCTTCCCCGACACCGACCCGCCCAATACCAGCCCGACGATCGAAGCAGGACTCAGTGCAGATACGCCCGAGTTGTCTGTCTTTACTCTTCGTTATCCTCTTGTGAGTCAGATGGAAGTGCTCGGTGAACTGGTTGTCCATCGCTTTAGTCGTGAAAATTTTGACTCTCAGGTGCAGGACTTGCTGGAACAAGTCTCGACCTACTGCGCGATTGGACTACGACAAATGCGCTTCCTTCGCCTTAGCCAAACCCAGTCCGTTGAGTTAAAACGACTCAACCAGCTTCAAGATACTTTTCTCAGTACCGTGTCCTACGAGTTGCGGATTCCGCTGTCCAATATCAAGATGTCGATTCAGATGTTGTCCTTAGCGCTGCGTCGATCGGAGCCTGCGCCAGAGGATCTAAAAGACGAACCGGATTTTGTCTTGGGTCCGGCGGCCTATGGAAAAGTAGCGCGCTATCTGGAAGTCTTGCAGAAAGAGTGCGATCGGGAAACCAAGCTCATCCAAGACCTGCTGGACTTGCAGCAACTTGACAATGACACCGTATCGCTGTTGATCAGCGCGATCGACGTGGGGCAGTGGCTGATGTACGTAGTCAATCCTTTCCAGAAGCGATTCCAGGAATATAGCTTTAACTACGAAGTGGATATCGAACCCGAGCTTCCCGCCCTGATGTGTGACCAAATCAGCCTCTCGCGGATCATGGTTGAACTGTTGAACAATGCTTATCGCTATACCCCAAACGGAGAAAAAATCCGTGTTCAGGCCTTCCAGAAAAAAGGCTATCGATCGAATTCGCCTAGCCAGCTTCACCTACAAGTTGTCAATTCCGGGGTTGAGATTCCCTTGGAGGAACGATCGAAGGTCTTCGGGAAGTTTTACAGAATCCCGCGCTTGGACATTCGCAAGCAGGGTGGAACAGGCTTAGGCTTAGCTTTAGTGAAGAAGCTGACGCTGCGGCTCGGCGGTGAGGTGAAACTAGAAAGCGCAGGCGGAGAGACTACTTTCACCGTAATCTTGCCTTTCCAGGGTGTTAGAGCTTAAGGAGAGATTATAATGGATGAAATCTAGATGCAAGCTTGACTTTTTGGGTTTCCCTAACAAATGGTGAGTTTCTATGTATGAACCAATCATTGTAGAAAATAGTCTGCGATCGACTATCGACGACGTTGGTCTTAAAATTTTGCCAACGATGTATGACTTACCGAGCGAAGACCCGGAGGAGCCTGGTTTGCCTGATGAATTTCACGAGTTTCAGCCCAAGCTATTGCGCGAGACTTATCAACCGACAAAGTCTGCGGAGGCGGAACCCTTCTTTATCGGCATTGATCTGAATCTTTATTATGACTCTGGACATACTCTGTGGCATAAGCGCCCTGATTGGTTCTTGGTGTTGGGCGTGGGTGGAGCACAGCAACAGAGTCAGTTACGCTTGAGCTATGTGACTTGGCAAGAAAGGGTGAATCCATTTCTGGTCGTAGAACTTTTGTCGCCTTCAACCGAAGCAGAAGACTTGGGCCAGACTTTACGAGAAGCAAATAAACCACCGACGAAGTGGCAAGTTTATGAGCAAGTTTTGCAGATTCCCTACTATGTTGTTTACGATCGTTATACCCTGACGCTTAGAGTGTTTCGCTTGGTAGAGAAGCGCTATGAGGAAATCATATTGGAAGGACAGCGGTATTGGTTTGATGAATTGGGTTTGGGTCTGGGGGTTTGGTCAGGCCGTCATAATCGGATTTCTGGACAATGGTTAAGGTGGTACGATGCCTCAGGATGCTGGTTAAATACCTATGCTGAGCAGGCTGATCAAGCGAATGTTCGAGCGAATCAAGCGAATGTTCGGGCGAATCAAGCGGAGATTGAAGCGAATCAAGCAAAGGCTCTGGCGCAGCAGGCTGAGTTCCGCGCTCAACAATTGGCAGAGCGTTTACGATCGCTTGGCATTGACCCAAATTCGATTTGATGGGTCAGATGCTGGGAATCTGATGAGACGCAAAATTTTGTAGCAACCCTGACAAAATTGCTCCGATGGGATGTGCCGCTTCTTGCTAAGATGTATGCTTGCTAATTTTTACAGGCTTTTCGACGCTTGCAGGCGAAGCCCCAAAGGAGAACCCAGACTATGGCGCGGATGTACTATGACGCAGATGCAAATCTCGAC
>JANMIS010000818.1:0-1029 GCA_031375925.1 Synechococcales cyanobacterium OTE_70_concoct_197_sub | reverse complement strand
TTTGATCCCGTAGGGATCACAGACTCTGAAACCGCAGATCCGAAATGTCTACATTCCACTCTCTCAACTTTCACATCGTCTTCTCGACCAAACACCGTACTCCGTGGATCAAGGAAAATTGGATTGAACGGCTTCATGCGTATGTTGGGGGCATCATAACGCAATTGGATGGAAAAGCGCTTACGGTCGGCGGTGTAGAGGACCATGTTCACCTGTTAGTCGGCTTAAGGACCACACATCGACCTTCGGACTTCATGCGTGAACTGAAAAAATCAGCAAGCAAATGGGTACACGAAACCATTCAATATGCGCCGTTCGAATGGCAGGAAGGCTATGCGATTTTTTCAGTAAGTCCCAACGTTTGCGACTCGGTATCGCGGTATATAGCAAATCAAAAAGAGCATCATCGGAAGCGATCTTTCCATGAAGAGTTGGTCAATATGCTCGCCGAGGCGGGAATTGAATATGATCCCAAGTATCTCGAATAGACTACGATAGCTTCGATCCCTCCGGGATCGTTCGACGGCGGAGCCTTGCGTACCGGAGGTGGCGCTTCGCTTACCTCCGGCTATTCTCTGTAACCGCTTCGCGGTACGGACTAAAATGCATCGCCATGGTGTGACCCACGATATTGCCGGCGTATGAAACAAATGTATTGCCGCGGTACTGACCAAATACAGCGCCGCATGCAAAACCATAGCATATCCCGTAGGGATTCAAGAAAATAGCCGGTGGTAAGCGAAGCGTCACCACCGGAACTTGGTCTGGCCTGCTTTTTTGATCCCGTAGGGATCACAGACTCGATCTTTCAATGGCAGAGCCATGCCTACTGGAGGTGGCGCTTCGCTTACCTCCGGCGGATGTGTGCAACCGCATCTGTTTGGACCCTAGCTCCTAATAGTTGCACCAAAGGCATTCCGTCTTCGTTTCCTTGACTTTGCCAGCGGCGGCTTTGTTGTCAATCAAAAACTCATGGCGCTTCCAGCCATGACGTTGTTCCCACTGGCTGTACAGTGCGCTCGGATAGCC
>JANMIS010000803.1:0-1951 GCA_031375925.1 Synechococcales cyanobacterium OTE_70_concoct_197_sub | reverse complement strand
GCGGGCCTGGCAGGCAGATTCGTAGAGGGGTTTTAGATCCGGCTCTAGGTCTTGCAGGTCCCAAACTTCGTCTCGGATACTGTGTTGACGGACGAGCCATCGGCGGACGAGTTCAATGGTGATGCGGTAAGTGCCCTTGAGAACGGTTTCGGGTCTGCTGGTGAGGCGATCGAGAAATTTCCACTCGATCAGGTTGGTTTGAGCTTGGTGGAGACATTTGGTGAGGACGATGCCACGGTCTTCGAGCATCTCTAAGGGTTCGCCATCTCGGACTTCCACACCCGTGGAACTCTTTGCTGCAATTTCTGCCGCCGCTGCATAAACCACCCGTTCCGCGATCGGCAACCCATCCCAAAACCAGGCCAAACCGCCGCCGCCCAGTTCAATGGCTCGATCGACGACAGCGGCGATATCATCTGCTTCTACGGTCCACCGATCGCTGCTGCGTGCCTGAGAAAATAGCGCAAATCCCATAATCTGGGTGAAGTAAGGATGTCCAGCACAAAGATCGAAGATGGCTTCGATCGCCTCAGGGCTGTAGGTGAGGATGCCTTTGGCGGGTTCTGTGAGAAGCTGTTGACTGCTATGACGATCGAGCAGTCGAATTTCCCACATGGGCGCATTGTGAAAGACCCGTTTTAGGGTGGGAATGTCCTCTAATCGTCGTCCGATCACGGGGACGATCCGTAGAAAGTCATAATGATGGCTGGGAGCAGAAATGAATTCTTGTAGGTAGGGAAATAGGTGATTTCCAGCGCTTTCGGGATGATAGTCGCCCAATGTGTCGAATTCATCCAGCAACAGAACTAGATCCCGTTGATGACAAATTCTGTGGATCTGTTTTAAAAACTGAGTGACAAATATTTCAGGTTCGGCTTTCAGGTCAACGATCGAGGGCACCAATGGAACCCAGGCGGTTTCTTCTAGGGAAAAAAGCGTTTCTTTGGCTAATTCATGTAAAACTTCTGGGAGATTTTTTTGGCTTTTACCTTCTAGAGATAGTGAAATAAAAGTGAATGGTTCATTGCTGAGGGCATGGGGAAGCTCAGCCAAAATTGATGACTTTCCAATACGTCGCTGGCCGTAGATCAGGATTGACTTTGCGCCTTGATTGAGATTATCAGCTACAAACTCTAGCAGCCTCTCACGGTTGAAGAAGCGATCGGCATTGACGGGACAACCAATGATGTAAGGATTTTTACGAATCGCGGTCATAACCATGAGCGTCTCTCGCCCCGAAATAAATCTTGTAGGTTGATGTGGTCTGGGTTTGTGGTGATGCAGTCTCTAGATTGTAGACTTCCCGTTTTGGAATATCTAGTGTGCATTGAGCATTTAATGATTAGCTCACAGAATGCCTTTTGGGAAGGCGGTGACGACTTTTGCTAGCCAGCCGAGGATGGTGGGAAGTTCTTCTTTGTTGGTCCAAAGCCAGCGGATGGCGTTGATGACGGCTTCGGATTGGCGGTGGCTCATGAGGTTGAGGAAGACTTTTTGCCGATCGCGCAGGGTTTCTTCGGTGGAGTTTTCCATTTCTTCGACGACCCACCACTCCATCATGGAGGAGGCAAAGGCGTATTTGAATTCACCCGATCGGGATTTTGTGGTCAGGATGCCTTGCTCGACGAGGTTGGAAAGTTCCCGCTCCTTTTGGCTGAAAATCAGGTCTAGTTCTCCGAGGTCGTAGCGTTTGTTTTGCAGTTGGCCTTTGAGATGGATTAAGGCAACGAGCATCATGAGGCTTTGTTCAACTTCGGTGGAGAGTTGCCAGGAGGCTTCGTAGAGGTGCAGGGTCATGGTGCGGAAGTCTTCGGCAAAGGCGTAGGGATCGGGGTTTTTCCCAGAGGGCAGGTTTTGCCTTAGTTCGCGATGTAGGAGGTTTCCGGCGCTTTGGATGAGGGCTGGGTGGCCGTTGGTCATTTCTCGGATGCCATCACGCAAGGCCGGGGTC
>JANMIS010000786.1:0-2174 GCA_031375925.1 Synechococcales cyanobacterium OTE_70_concoct_197_sub | reverse complement strand
CGGATGAGTTGTTATTAGAAATCGAAACGGAGGAGAAGGGAGATAAAGAGATTGATTAGATTCGTTGGTAGTGCGTTAAAGAATGGTGGGTCGAGTGAAATGCGGTTTGACACGATGTAGTATCATCACTCAGTTAAAAACGGCTCAGAAAATTAATACTTCAAGAAAATTAATTTTTATTTTCCGAAGGGTACGCTAAAACGAATGGAGTCACTCTTTATCTCGAAGGTGACTGCCCCTAATTTTGTCCCTTTTTGCATCTAAACTCACTATGACGATCGCCACCGACCTAGCCCCCAAGCCCACCCAGCCACCTGTCTACAACTTTCCCAAGGAAGTCCTGGTTGGTAAGCCCATCGTCTTGACTGGAAGCTATGATCCCAATCGCATTACCAAAATCACCCTCAGTGCCGAGGATAAAGTCTCATTACCTGTGACGGCCAGTGCAGGAACTTGGAAGGTCAATATGGCTAAGGGATTCTCCACAGCGGGTGCTCGGTGGTTGCGGCTGAAAGGATTCGATCGTGCAGGTAAGGAAGTTGAAAACAAAGTTTTTTACATCACTGTTAGTCAAGATCCGCTAACAGTCGGGCAAAATCTGGTAGTCAAAGTGTTGAGCGACACATTTTTCAAAGTCTCCCCTCAGGATTCGGCATTGTTGAATGATCAGCAAAAAGTCTTTGTTAAAGCAGGTGAGACCTTTCGAGTCAATCGCTATGGCTTAATGGATTCTCATTTAAAATTAGAACTTGCAGATGCTATTGGATCAGTCGGAACCTTTGGTTATTTTTATGAATCGTCTGTGCAATTGAGCAAAGGCGTTCAGGTCTTTCGGTTCAATATTCAAGATGTGGCCAATACGCCCGCAGAAGGCGCACAACTGCTTGTGTCGAAGACGACGTTTCTTAAGAAAAGCCGGGCTGATTCTAGCACCTTAAAAGCGGGTGAAAAAGTGCAGATAATGCAAGGCCAGAGCTTTAAAATCACGGGCTATGCTTGCATTGGCGGGCATTTTCGGGTGACGCTGGCTGAACCGATCGCAGACTTTGGGAATTCGGGATTTGTCTATTGGCCCCATGTGCGCTTGGCCCAAGCAGGGAAGGAGATTGCTTTTGACCCTGATGCGCTTACTGTGACTGTGCTGCAAAATACGGTGATTAAAAAGCGTCCGGTTGATTCTTCGGGTTTGCCTGCAAGCGATCGGGCAACCCTAAACCAAGGGCAGGTCTTGGGCGTATCCAGCTACAGCGTAGAAGGCGGCCATATTAAAGTGGCATTGACCGAAGAGATTGCAGGCTTTGGGAATACCGGATTTTTGCATCCAGCGTTTATGAAAATGCAGCGCGGTGGTAAAGCAATCAATCCAATTCCGAATCAAGTGGAATTAAATGTGCCGTATTTTTCTCAGCGTGATAATCCTCGCTTTTATTGGTCTACTTGTAATGTCACGTCCATTGCAATGGTGTTTTATTACTATGGGGTGCGATCGAAGGATGGTGGACAGCTTGAGGATGAGCTATTGCAATGGTGCTTCGATCGGTATGGTGAGGGATCTCAAACGGATCACAATTGTTTGAGTGAGTTGATTCGAGCCTACGGGTTTGAACATCGGTTTGAGTTGAAGGCCTCTGTCCAAGATATCCGTGAGGCGTTAATTAAACGACAGCCCGTGGTACTCTGCGGCTACTTCACTCATGGCGGCCATATTGTGACAGTAGTGGGCTACACGCCTCAGGGGCTAATTGTGAATGATCCTTGGGGAGATGGCTACTATGGCTACGAAAGTACGGAAGGTCGTAAGCTGCTGTATCCGAATAATTACATTGCAGAGATGTGTGGGGTTGGTGCCGATATTTGGGCGCACTTTATTTGGAAGAAGTAGACCTGTAAAAGATAGATAAACAAAAAGCCCTTGGAAATCTCCAAGAGCTTTCTTTTAGGATGCGGATAAAAGGACTTGAACCTTCACTTCCGAAGAAACTAGAACCTAAACCTAGCGCGTCTGCCAATTCCGCCATATCCGCTTGTTCTTCTTTCAAATAGTAGCAAGCTTTTTCCACTTTGAACAGCTTTTTTGAAGAGCTGTTCAAAGCAAATCTCAAAATTTAACCAGCGCAACCTTCAACAGGATAGACGCTAACTTTCTTGCGGGTCTTGCCGTAGCGCTCGAAGGT
>JANMIS010000758.1:0-2123 GCA_031375925.1 Synechococcales cyanobacterium OTE_70_concoct_197_sub | reverse complement strand
CCTAGAAATCCCTCTCCTAGAGACTTTCAACCTTTTTGTCCTGTACTAAGGAGGATGATGAATGTTGAAGTGAGATAATGAGGAGGGCGATCGGGCTTGACCGTCCGAAGGACATCGGGTTTTAGCGAGGAACGGCTAAGCCCTCTAACCGAACCTCCAAAGTCTTAATATATTCCTGCAATCGCTCCAATTCATCCAACATCTGCAACACCGAAATCCCAATATCAGGGCGGATTTCCGGCTCTGCGGTATTGTCAATTTGTGCCTGTGCCCAAGCTTCTAACCTTTCCATCTTCTTTGCCTCCAGTTAATCCAACGATCGGGACTCGGACGATAAACCGTAATCAATCGAGCAGTCTGACTCACCTGATCGTAACCCCAGACTGAGTGAATTGGATCACCCACAGTATTAAATCCTAAAATTAACCCCGAAGGCATCAAGTACGAGTCAGGATATTCCTCAATCAATTCCCCCTCAAGGACCGACTCATAGATCTCACCCAAAACCAGATCATCATCTGCGGCTTCTTTTCGACTATGACGTGAGGGAAGAATTCGCCCAAGTTGAATGGCTTCAACAATATCCTCAAAGTTCATCCCTCAAAAACTCCTCATCGTTGTCCATCAATCTCCCAATGCTCATCAATTTATCATAACTATAAAACCAATACTCGATCGCCCCGTCATCTGAGGTCTGACGTGTGAAATCAGGTTCTGCGTATTCGTTTTTCACGCCATCTTGCATCCCGATATAAACACGGCCGTTGTAGACGTAGATCGAATCGGTTCCACCTTCTTCAAGGGTCACCAGCGTTCCATCTGGACGCATGACCTTCACCGCCGTTCCGAACATTTGCACGTCGTAACCCTCGCCTAAACCGACTCCAGTAGAAACAGGCGTGTTTTTCCCAAGACAAATACACGTAAGGGGAAAGCTGTTCGTCGCCATTTCGTTAGCTGAAAGTTCAAGCCTGATGGTGTTGTTATCCACCAAAATCGACTGAACAGACTGCTTATCCTTGTCGTTGTCATAGACTTCGACATCTGGAGCAGCATCACCCAACATATGGGAGACCGTGGCGTAGAAATAGCCCGAGACGGAATCTAAAACGAAAGCGGCGGCGGCGATCGGTCCAGAAGTGAACTTACGAACCATTTCGGCTGAAATCGTCTGCACGGTGCGGGCACGAATATCTGTAGACATAGTTTCGAGTTCCTGTTGAAAAGATTGAGAATTTTGCGGATTGTAGACGCTCATGATGATGTCTAGCTAAAGGGTTGGTTGGCGTACTCAGCGATCGAGAGGGGGGACCCCGCTGCGCTGGCGACCATCCAAATCGGTCCTATGTACTGCCCGTCAAGTACCCATTGCCCACCGGGTAGCAATACTTCGATCGCATTCGTTGAACTTAGGCTGCTGTCGAACCCGATATAAATCGTGCTTTGACTGCCGTTGTAAAGGGTCGCACCGGACCGATCGGCTCGATTTTCCAACACTTGTACGGGCAGGGTATCCGGGGTGTACCCGATCGTTCGGGCGTAGCGGCATTTCTCGGTGGTGGCTTTGAGCAATGCACTAAAAATCTGCCAGTTCTCCGGCGATAATTTCGCATCTAACCCAGTCAGTCCAAGAGAGGTTAAGAGTTCGGTTTCTTGAGTTGTGGCTTCGTTGACGACGGCGACACCATCGGCTCCGGGCTTATCTTTTTCATAGACTTCGATCGCCCATTTGGTCACATAGTGCCTTGGGCTGAATCGCAGTTGATAGGGGTAGGCAGGTGGTTCTAGTTCAATCTCGGTCGGGCCAAAGTTGACCCATTGAGATTTGCCCCGCGTTTCCCCAATATTGGTCAAGCTAACCGCTTCGATGTATCCAGCTCGCACCCAGTGTGATTTGCCGGGGGCAAGGTTCGCAATCTTAAGGACCAATTTGGGGACGGTCAGGGGTGCGGTGAGCAGCGAAGCGAAGGAGGTGACTCCACTCGCTCCGGTGCGAAAATCGTAGGGCATGATTTAGCCCTCCGGTTTAGGCGGCTGCGATCGGGGTTTCAGATTGAGCTTGCTTGTATGGAGCGCAAAGGCTCAACACTTCAGGCTTTTGTAACTTGTCAAACGATGCTGAC
>JANMIS010000705.1:0-1085 GCA_031375925.1 Synechococcales cyanobacterium OTE_70_concoct_197_sub | reverse complement strand
AACACGGGCGCTGGAAATGATGTGATTAATGCTGGGTTGGGACAAAAGGATTATGTGGATGGGGGTAGTGGTATTGATCATTTGATTGTCGATTACTCTGCTGGCGATACGGGAACGGGAATGACGTTTGTTGTTTCGAGTTTGGGTGGTGGAAGCGCAAGCCGCAAAGTCAATGCAACCAGTTCACTTGATTTGGATTATCTGTTTTTTACGCGCATGGAACGCTATACGGTGACGGGTACCTTGAAGGATGACACGATTCTGGCGGGGAATAGTAATGATGTTCTGTTTGGTGGGGCGGGGAACGATCGCATTGCAGGTGGAGCGGGTGCCGATCGCCTTACGGGTGGATTGGGGAACGATCGTTTCCAGTTTGAGTTATCGCATTCGCTGCTGGGGAGTCATGATGTGATTACCGATTTGGAAATTGGGAAGGATGTGATTGATGGACCGAATATTCGGGAGATTGGTTCTTCGTTGATTCGGAAGTTGGGGAATGTGGTGTCGTTGACGGAAGCGGCTATTCAGCGGGTGTTGACGCCGACGACGTTTGAGTCAAATGGAGCTTCGACGTTTACTTTTGGTAATCGGACGTTTGTGGCGATGAATAATGCAAGTGCAGGGTTTTCGGCGCAGACGGATAGTGTGATTGAGATTACGGGTTATCGTGGCAATCTGTCGGATCTGAAGATCATGTAGGGATGGTGGGGAGCCGGTCGGCTGTGGGAGAACGTGGTCGATCGGTGATTGCATAGACCACCTCGGAATGAATTCCGAGGCTAATAGCGAAAACCCGTAAAGGGTTGAAGAAGGACGGAGGAGAGAGGATGGAAGACGGAAAATATTCTTTAACCCGTTTCAACGGGTTTTTGCTGTTAGCCCTGGAATTCATTCCTGGGCGGGTCGGGAGAATGACGAATTGAGAATGTGATGGAAAAGGCTTCTTCCACCTATGTGCGATCGTATCTCCATCGTTAGTTTTGCGGGGGAGTTTTTTAGATGGATGCGTCTTTGGTTGCTTTTTTGAAGCTTGAAAATTTTCAGATGGCTTGGCGGCGGGTGTTGCGAAATAATGGCTGTGCGGG
>JANMIS010000675.1:0-6993 GCA_031375925.1 Synechococcales cyanobacterium OTE_70_concoct_197_sub | reverse complement strand
CTTCTTCCTAAAAAGTCTGTCTAGCATCATCAAGCTCCAAATCCTACGATTATTCTATCGCAAGAATTATCGATCGAGCCACCCAATCAATTCATCCAAATCGAGGAGGCTGATGTAGCGGTCTTGGAGAGGATAAACCATGGTTTCGGCCTAAGAGTTTATTATGAAAAGTCTGGGTTGGTTTGAATGTTACGATCGTAAACTAATTTTGCCTATCACCGCAATGTTTGGATAAATGCATTGATTGCATCATATTGGTCAGCCATTTTTAAATGAAACTCCACAGATCGTAAATCCAACTCTGGCAGCAATTCACTTTTAAGTACTAATTCATAACCTGACTCCCGCAAACAGTAAACTGAAATTACGCCTTTTTCCAAGAACCATACTTCCAAAACTCCAATTCGCCGATAGATTTCTAATACATCAATGCCGCCACTTGTCATCGTGATCTCAATTGCTAAATCTGGAATTGTTTTCTGAGAACCTAGACAGTAGGATTCATCCGGTTCCTTTCGTCCGCCTTGTGATTTGATTCCGATCGTCGTACTCCCCAATGCATAAAACCTAATTCCTAAGGTCCGCATGTAGATCTCTAGCAGTTGTCCCAGAGATTTTTTGGGTTGCTCGTGGGCTTCAGAGGGCGGAGACATAATTTCTAACCATCCATCCAAATATATAAATCTAGCGCCCGTCCCCTCAAGGTTGAGATCTAATTGTTCTAACATCTCCCAAGTCACGTCTCGGAGAATAGTATTAGACCCTGGTGTCGGGAGGAGTAGCAAAGCGGTCTCGGGAACGTGGGCGATCATAGTTTGGATCTGTGCGAGATCGACCCTTTCATTATAACCGTAGGGGGAAGAACGATCGAGAGGTACGAGTTTTAATAGATTCTATGCAGCGATCGGATGTTGAATTAGGGTAGGCTGAGGTAAGAGTTCACCGATCGATTCATAAGCAATAATTAATGATTCAATGGCCTTGATACCATTATCAACGGCCTCTTGATAGGTATCGCCATGGGTGCGCCATTGTTGTCCAGGGAAGTCAGGAAGCGCAACGAGAAAGCACTGATCGACTTCTGACCATTGAATCACCATTTGATATTTTAAAGGATTGATGATTTCACCATGATGCTATTCCTCGGTTTGTTTGCGTGAGACTTCATCGATCGCATCTTTGACGGCTTTTTCTTAAAGGAGATTTTGCATCACTTCCATCTTTACCCGATAGCGTGAGCTTGCCTGTATAAGGAGAATGAATCCAGTTCGTGTGGCTCCCTTTCCCAGGAACTTTCAGAAATCCCACTTTCATTAGGTTTTGTTTGAGTTCTCGGATTTTCTGAGGCATTGGGGTACGCATCTGACGATCGTACTTTCAAGTTTACAGCATGTTTTATGAACTGTAGAGGAAGGGCGATGTTCTTTGAGCCAGAAATCTAGACGATTTTTCCATTATAAAACGTGAGGGAGTGGTAATCACGCTACCAAAGACGACTCACTCCATAGGAATCAAAAATTCCATCAGTACTAATAATCGGAATCTTCTCGACCAATGATTGAGAAATTAGGAGTCTATCGAATGGATCTTTATGGTGAAAGGGAAGCGTTGTGACGAGTGCAGTGTGAGCTACTTCGATTGATAAAATTTGAAAATCATTGGTCCGAATCTGAGTATTAATCCAAGATTCAAATGGACCGGGAAGTTGATATTTACCGATGCTGACTTTGATGGCGATTTCCCAGTGAGTGGCTGGGCTAAGGAAAATTTCATTGAGAGGATCGATGATTAAATTACGGGCGATCGGACTCAGTGACAAATCGTTTAAAACGAACCATAGGAATGCATGAGTATCGAGAAGAAACTTCATGGCATGTATTCGCTGAAGGCTTCAAGATGATCATCATCGTCACTCACGATCGTAAATGTCCCGATCGCACTTCCCGGCTGACGAGGGTTGCGCATTTTTCGGGGTTCAAGTGTGAGACGAGCGATGAGGCGATCGTCTTGACAAATTTGAACTTCTTCGCCCGGTTGCAGTTTAGCGATGAGTTCTGAGAGATGAAGTTGAGCTTCGGTTAAGGTGATTTGGGTCATGGTGGGTAAGATATGCGATCGGTTTTTCCATTATAAACCGTGGGACGATCGGTTCTGCTATTTGTGAATGTATGGAGGTGCGCTTAATCCCTAGAACTCCTATGAGACAAGTATGCCTGAACATTTTCTTCCACATTTATTCGGCGAGAGGCAATAGAGTCTAGGGCTTTTGTATGTTCAATAATTTGTAATACCCGATCGAGTAGATACTCTGTGAAAGACCAACCCCCGCCACCCCAGGACTTAAAAAATGCTGGAAAATGGCCTACCTCAGCTTCTGCTAGGATCGATCGCTAACCTCAAGCCCAAACCGTAGCGCCAACGCATCAATTCCATCCATGATTTCCCTAGGACGAGTAATTTGTAAACGGGAATAACAACGCGATCGGTAATCTGGTTTTGATTGAAAATTAACGATCGATCGTTTCAGCGGATCAATGCAACGGTAAGCCGCTTCAGCTTTTGCGATTGCAACTTCAGAAAAATCGATTGATTGAATTAATATAGCCAAGTCAATTAAATCTCGCGAATCGGTCGAGACATCTGCCCAACGGTCACCATTCGCCAGTAACTTCTCCGCAATCTGATCTGTTTCACTTAGACAAGATACTGGAAAATCCGATCGTATCCTAGGTAAGTCTAATTCAATTCGTCCTTCTGCCACAATCTCAAGCTTTAAAATCGTGTCGTCAACTTTGATGGTTAATCTAACGCCATCCCGATCGGTCCGAATCTCATTAGGAAACTGAATATTGTCTGGAATGTTTGGCTGAAAAAGTACGGCATAACCCCGATCGTAAATCTCACGACGTAACATTGAAAACGGTTCGCCGTAGGGACAAAGGAAATCAATATCTCGACTTAACCGATATTCTCCATAGGCTAATGCCAACAACGTTCCACCGCCAAAAGCAATGTGACAACGATCGAGAAAGCTTCGATCGAGACATTGCAGAACTTGAAAAATCTGATTATGAAAGGGATATTGAAAATTCATAGTTCATTAATCAGCCAAGAATCATAGAGCTTTCCATAGGTCTGAATCCATTCAATCTCAGCCACACTCAAATTCTCCATCACACCCCGCAACCGCCAATTGCGCTCATAAATGCTAAGAATCTCAACCTCTGTCAGACCTTCAATAGACGGCTTCTCCCCTTGCCAACAAAGGGATTTGAGTAATGGAAAAGCCTCTAAATCGATCGGTAAGGAGATCATATTAAAATCATCATCAATTTATTGCTAGCTATTGTAGCAGTTCTGACGGGAGAGCCGATCGATTGGTGAATTTGTAGTAATATTCAGCAGAATTCCTTTAGTAAATGCCATGCCCAGAAAGCGCCGAACTCGACAACACATCATTGCAGACCTCAGCATCAATCACGTTGAGCGGTTCGTTTTGCGATGTGGATATTCCGCAGAACGCATCATCTATGACTATGGAACCGATCTCAGTATTTCAACCTACAATGCACTTGGCGAAATTGAAAATGGTGCAATCTACGTTCAGGTAAAAGCAACCGATACCCCGGTAGATCCGATATCCCTGACCATTCCGATCGTGCTGAATGTGAAAGATTTAGATTTTTGGCTACAGGAACCCATGCCGTTTATATTAATTCTTTATGAGGTACAGGCTGAGGTTGCCTATTGGTATTACCTACAAGCCAAACTGTCCGCATTAGATCTATCAAAACTGGGTAATACTCATACCATTTATTTAGAAAAGCAGAATATACTAGACGAATCGGCTGTTGACCTGTTTGCGACTTATAAAAATCAAGTCCTTTACCAAATCCAGGAAAGTTTTCGTCATGAAATCTGATCCCATCACCTTCGATGACCTGTCAAAACTCCTAACCCGACTAGGCTTTTCTCTCCGTGCCGTCTCTGGTCCCCAGAAAGTGTTCCAGCACCTTGACTCAGATACCCTAATTGTTCTTCCCCACTATGAACCCCAAGAGCCGATGCGCGCCATTCATTTAGTCAGTACTCAAAAGCTTTTAATTGAGAAAGATTTGATTACTCAAGCCGCATTTGATGGTTATTTAGAGAAAACTCCCAACTAGGTTTACTCACTTCATCGCTAGCCATTGCAGCAGTTCTGACGGGAGGGCCGATCGTTTTCGCGTGAGAGGATCGATCGCAACATGGCGAGTGCTAGCAACGGCGATCGGTTTATCCGAATCCAAATCATTGTGAAAAATCTCGTACTTCAAGATAAACGTGTTTTCCAATTGCATCGTCCCTGACAACGCTACATAGATTTGATCGCCGCAATGCATGGGACGCATAAAATCAATCTCAGCATGAACAATAGGAACCGCTAAAGTCTTTCCTGAGAAATAGCTTTTAAGGTCGATCGTCAACGTCTCCAACAATGCCTCATAAGCCTCATGACAAATACTAAGCGCATTAGAAAAATAAACAACGCCCGCCGCATCCGTATCCTTAAAATGAATCGTCCGATGATAAGTAAAAGACATATAAAATCCTCAAAAATCTCCCCTCATGTCCCCCCAGAATTGGGGGTTAGAGGGCCTCTACACCACTCCAGCCTGAAAAACCTGCCCAATCACTTCTTCAATCGGCGGTTCACCCACAGATAGGTCCACAATATTCAACTCCGCCAGCATTTTCGAAACCGTCTTCGTCAGCATTTCCTGTGCCACTAAAAATCTGGCTCTCACACCATCAATCTCATGAACATCTGCATAGCCCTGAAGTTTTGCCTTGTGGTAGGCGCAGGCGAACTCTACAGTGACTTCGCGCTTGGGTGAAAACTTCTCAACTAACCCATCCAGGCTGCCATCATAAATCAGTTTCCCTTGGTGAATCGTCAAGACCCGATCGCACAGCGCAGTGATGTCCGCCATATAGTGACTCGTCAACAAAATCGTCGCATTAAATCGCTGATTATAATCCCGTAAAAACTGCCGTACGGCGAGTTGTGCATTGACATCTAATCCCAACGTTGGCTCATCTAAGAACAAAACCTTTGGTTCATGCAACAGTGACGCGAGGAGTTCCGCCTTCATTCGTTCGCCTAGGGATAGCTTACGGACGGGCTGCGTGAGTTTGCCAGAGAGGGATAGCATTTCGCTGAGTTCACCAATGCGATGATTCGCCGTCCGATCGCTGATGCCATAAACCGCCGCATTAATCCGCAACGAATCCAACGCAGGCAAATCCCAAATCAATTGCTGCTTTTGACCCATGACTAGAGTGATATCTTTGAGAAAGGCGGGTTTACGATCGTAAGGCCGATGTCCGCCCACTAACACCTGTCCTGTTGACGGATAAATCAATCCCGTCAGCATTTTCAGTGTCGTGGTCTTCCCTGCACCATTTGCACCTAGAAATCCAACAACTTCCCCTGGCGCGATTTCAAAGCTCACGTCCTTAACGGCATTGATCTCTTTGTAGGTGCGTTTAAAGAAGTGTTCGATCGTCCCTTTGAGTCCAGGTTCCTTCACCGCAACGGGATACATTTTGCTAAGGTTTTTGACAGAAATTCCTGACATTGAGAGACTCCGATCGATCGTTGGATAGGACTGAAAACTATGAAGGCTCTTCAGCTTTCTCTGGTTTTAGCAATGGGAAGGCGATTACGTCGCGAATGCTAGGGGAATTGGTTAAGAGCATGACGAGCCGATCGATTCCGATTCCCAAGCCACCCGTGGGAGGCATCCCATACTCCAACGCTGTGATGAAATCTTCGTCAACGCCTTGGGCTTCGAGATCTCCAGCAGCTTTGCGGGCAGCTTGGGCTTCGAGCCGATCGCGCTGATCCAAGGGATCGGTTAACTCGGAGAAGCTGTTGGCGGTCTCACGGCCTACGATGAATAGCTCAAATCGCTCAGTGAGTCCGGGTTTCGATCGGTGGGGTTTGGCAAGGGGCGAGATTTCGACGGGATAGTCGGTGATGAAGGTGGGTTGGATTAAGGTGGTTTCAACCTTTTGCTCGAAGGCTTCGTTCAGGAGTTTGCCAATAGATGAACAATCCTCAATGTTGTGAATTCCTGCCGATTTAGCTGCGTCTTTTGCGAGTTCCAAATCGGTGAAAGTTGCAAAGTCTACGCCCGTTGCTTCCTTGACGGCATCATGCATGGTGATGCGTTTCCAAGGCGACGCTAAACTAATGGGGACTTCGCCGTAGCTAATCTCTGTGGTGCCAATCACTTCTGTTGCTGCCGTTGTGATTAGCGTTTCGGTAAGTTCCATCATGTCGTTGTAGTCAGCGTAGGCTTGGTATACTTCGATCGATGTGAACTCTGGATTGTGTCGGGTTGAAATTCCTTCATTTCGGAAAATCCTTCCCATTTCAAATACCTTTTCAAACCCGCCCACTACAAGCCGTTTGAGGTGTAGCTCGGTTGCAATGCGGAGGTATAGCTCCATGTCCATCGTGTTGTGATAGGTGACGAAGGGACGCGCATCTGCGCCGCCTGCCTCTGATGTTAGGGTGGGGGTTTCGATTTCGATGAACCCTTGCTGATCCAAATAGCGACGAATAGATGCGGTAATTAAGGCCCGTCTTCTAAAGGTTTCGCGCACTTCTGGATTGACGATTAGATCGACATATCTCTGGCGATAGCGCGTGGTGATGTCCGTTAAGCCGTGGAACTTATCCGGCAATGGCAATAATGATTTCGTCAGCATTTCAAATTCTTTGACGTAGACGGAGAGTTCGCCTTTGTCGGTGCGCTTGAGGGTGCCCTTTGCGCCGATGATGTCGCCCATGTCGGTGAGCTGTTTGAGATTGGTGAAGGCTTCAGGGAACCGATCGCCCATGAACTCTTGAATGCGGTTTTTGTCGAGATAAAGCTGGATTGTTCCCGTCTCATCTTGCATCGTGAAAAATGCCAGTTTCCCGAATACGCGCCGTGCCATGAT
>JANMIS010000665.1:0-3880 GCA_031375925.1 Synechococcales cyanobacterium OTE_70_concoct_197_sub | reverse complement strand
CTTCGACTCTTACAACACCGTTGTTTACAACCGACAACCTCGTCTCGACCTCGGTTTCAAGAGATTTGTCAAACATTAAACGTTTTGTAAAAATAGCCATCTCTCAATTTTTCCTTCCACCTCGTCGTCGTTGTAAAAATTCTGGTAAATCACTGCGTCTTGGCAAGGCTCGGCGCAGACTTTGCATTTGTTCCGATGGCGTGGGTTGAGGGAGCTGAGCGAGATGGGCAGCGATCGCGTCAGGGATGGGTTCGCTGAGTTGGTCATAGAGTTCCAGAATGCTGAGCATTTGGTTTTGGAGTTGGTAGAAGCGATCCTTCCAGTGTTGGATAGCGGTTTCGTATTCGCTGGCTTGTTGCGCTTGGCGAAGGATTTGTTCTTGCATTTCAGCAAATTGATTTTCTAGTTCTAAAATGCGTCGCTGATTCTGTTCGCGATCCTGTTCCATTTCGCTACAGGCCTGCTGAAGAAAAGCTTGAGTTTGCAAATGTTTAGCGAGTTCTGCTTCAAGTCCGGTAAGCTGTTCACGCCACCAAGCCTCTTCTCGCTCTGCGTCGGTCATTTCGGGTAAAACAGCGGATTGAATAGAGTCTTCGCGAAGTTTTTGAGAGAGGGCTTGGATTTGCTGCTGGGCTTGGACGTAGCGGACTTCTAGACGAGCCGATGGTGTGGCCACAGGTTCTGGTTTCCCAGGTGTTTTTTGTTTTAGGTCTGGAACTTCAAGCTCGTCCGATCGCCCCGCAATCCGGCCTTTTAAATGCAAAATTGCCTGCTGTTGCACATTGGCAAACTCTTCTGTTGCGGCTAGCTGCTCTTCGATCCATTCTTGACGAACAAGCTGCGATCGGACATCTTGCACTTGAATCAACGTTTGGTCTAGGGCGCGTTCGAGTTGAGCGATCCGATCGGCTTGATGCTGAATTAGCTCCATGGATTGCGTTAAGTCGTCCAAAAGCTGCTCCGGTAGCAATGCAGGATCAAATGCACTCTGTAACGGAGAGGAGTTTGGGGGAGATGCTTCTAAGGGCAATAATGATTCAGAAGCACTGAGTTCAGGAGTTGGATCCGCCATGAGTCGGAGCGATCGGGTCGCCAGCGGAAGGGGTTGGATAGGGCGTTGGATATTTGGGACTCTCTTGGTTGAGTGACCAATGGTACTCGACCGGGACGCGAAGCCTGTCAAGGTCTTCTTCGATTTGTTTTTGTTGAGTGAGGGCTTTGCGGAGCATGATGATGAGTTGCTGAACCTGCGATCGTTGCTGAGGATACTCATTGGTCGCAAATAGGGACTGCCGCTCTAACATTTGTAAAAGCAATTCGTAGTGAACATGGGAAGGGAGAGGGACAGACATGGGGATTTAAGAGGAATTTAGAATTTAGAATTTAGAGTTGAAATCATTGAGCAGCTAGGAGTTCTGCCAGTGCTTGACCAGGTTCGGGTTGGCGCATGAAGCTCTCGCCAATTAAGACGGCAGAGGCACCCGCTTGAGCGATCGTCCTCAGATCTTCCGGCGTATGGATTCCAGATTCACCCACTATCAGAATGTCTCGATCTTTGAGTTGGTCCAGACGAGCAGCAACGAGTTCACCCGTAAGATTGAGGTTGACGGAAAAGTCTTTGAGATCACGGTTATTGATGCCGATCAGTTCGACGCCCGTAAGCGCGAGGACACGATCGAATTCAGCTAAATCATGGACTTCGACCAGCGCTGCCATGCCTAGTTTTTTGGCAATTTTCAAGAATGATTGCAAATCTTCGTCGGACAAAATAGCAGCAATCAAAAGCACCGCATCTGCACCTTGGACTCTGGCCCAACAGATCTGGTAGGCATAGAGGATGAAATCTTTGCACAGAAGCGGGAGATCTACAGCGCCACGGATTGCTTTGAGATAGGCAAAACTACCCTGAAAGAACTTTTCATCGGTAAGAACCGAAAGGCAGGATGCCCCGCCGGATTGGTAGGACTGTGCGATCGACACAGGGTCAAAGTCTTCTCGAATTACACCTTTACTAGGAGAAGCTTTTTTGACTTCAGCAATCACAGCGGGCGAGGTTCTGCCATTTCTCAGGGCTGCAACAAAATCACGCGTGGGGGGCGCATTGACAAGCTGCTTTTGCATATCCGCGAGGGAAAGCTTTTCGCGCTGACGATCGACCTCGTTTTCTTTGTTCCAGACGATTTCTTCAAGAATGTGGTTAGGCTTAGACTCTGGCGTATCGATGCGATATTCCAAGTCAAGAACTGCGATCGTGGGGCTAGGCGGACGGCGACGAATTTCCATGGCTTTGGCAGGGTAGGGGACTTGATTAAATACTCGACTAGCGGCGGAGAAAACGCCTTTTAATGCCCTGCCCCCGCACCTGCGGCACGTTTGAAGGCTTCATCTAAAACTTCGGAAAGAGTCGGATGGGTGTGAACCGTGAAGGCTAACTCTTGGACAGTGTGGTTCATAGCCATGGCATTGGCAGCTTCTTGGATCAAATCCGCTGCATGCAATCCGAAAATGTGAACGCCCAGGATTTTGCCATTGTCTGGCCGAAAAATAACCTTGGCCAATCCATCGGTTTCTGCTTCGGCCAAAGCTTTTGCGTTGCCTTTGAAATAAGTCTTCACCGACTGAACTTCAAACCCTTCTGCCTTACCCTTTTCCTTGGCCGCAGGCTCGGTCATGCCGACAAAGCTTACTTCAGGATGGGTAAAGGCTGCCGCTGGAATAACGTTGTAGTCCACCGTGCGCGGCCTGTCGCAGATGGTCTCCACAACCGCCATACCTTGGGCTGATGCAGTATGGGCCAGCATCAGCTTCCCAGTCGCGTCACCGATCGCCCACAAATGCGGAACTATTTCGCCATTTTCCTTAACCACGCCTAAGTGATCATTCACCGGAATAAACCCAGGTCGGTTTAGCGCAACGCCCAAAGCCTCCAAGCCCATGTTCTGCGTCGCAGGCACACGTCCTGTAGCGATCAGACAGGCATCGACCTCCATTACCTCTACGATTTCCTTAGTTTTGGCATCCATGAGTTCAATCCGCACAGGCGATCCCGGCGTTACGGTCTTCGCAAACACGCCCGTCTTCGCTTCAATATCCCGGTTTTGAATCAGCGTGCGTTGGGCGACTTTGGCGATGTCAGGATCAAAGGTCGGCATAAGCTGATCCACGCCTTCGATGACCGTAATTTCGCAGCCCAGTGCCGAGTAGACATCCGCAAACTCTAAGCCTATGTAGCCGCTACCCACGATCGCAATCCAAGGCGGCAAGCTTTCAAGATTGACCGCATGGTCACTGGTGAATACCGTTTTGCCGTCAATGGTCGATCCCGGCGGCACAAAAGGAACCGATCCCGGCGCGAGTAAAATATCTTTTGCAGTGAAAAACTTATCCCCTTCAGCGGTGGCAACTTTTACCTTTTGAATATCCACAACACTGGCATGACCTTGGATGACATCGACTTTGAGGCGTTTGAGGCTATTGGTCAGGCCGTCGCGCTGCTTGGTGACAACACCTTCTGCGTGGGCTGCGATCGAGGCCCGATCGAACGTCACCTCGCCAACTTGAATCCCGAAGTGATCCAAATGTGCGGCATCCCGTAGTTCTCGAACCTTGCCAGAAGCTGCCAGCAGCGCTTTTGACGGAATACAGCCGCGATTGACACAGGTGCCTCCCATTATTCCCGCTTCTACGACGGCAACCTTGAGACCGCAGGCGATCGCGTGCAATGCCGCCCCATGGCCACCCACGCCCGCACCCACAATCACCAAATCATAGTCAAATGCTTGAGCCACGCTTTCCTCCGAAGGACCAAATGCCAGTCGATGTCTATTCCAGCCCTTTATTGTCGGTGAAAGAGGTCCATGGGAGCAACCCCCAAAATATT
>JANMIS010000621.1:0-2394 GCA_031375925.1 Synechococcales cyanobacterium OTE_70_concoct_197_sub | reverse complement strand
GTCAGGCACGCCGGTTTGCATTGATCGCGAACCTCTATTGACCCACGAGTTAAGAAATCGATACAATCCGTCAGGCAGTTTCGAATACATGGAGGTAATGAACAAGTTATGGACGCAATACCAGTTGCTTCGGCAGATGTTTCGGGTAAAGAAGAAGAATACGTCACGGAAGCCATTCGCAGCTCTTGGATTTCATCGACTGGTCCCTTTATTGATCGATTTGAAGCCGAGTTTGCAGAGTTGTGTGGCACGCGATATGCGATCGCTTGTTCGAATGGTACAACGGCATTACATCTAGCTCTTATGGGGATGGGTTTGCGCCCTGGCGACGAGGTTATCGTACCGTCCATGACGTACATTGCGACTGCCAATGCGGTGCGGTACTGCGGCGCAGAGCCGATTTTCGTCGATGTCGATTCGGATACATGGTGCATTTCGCCGCAAGCGATTGAAAAAGCAATCACCTCACGCACACGTGGGATTATCGGTGTGCATTTGCTCGGGCACCCAGCAGACATGGATGCAATCAACGAAATCGCGGCGATTCATGGACTGTGGGTCATCGAAGATGCGGCGGAGGCACATTTTGCGAAGTATCGCGGACGCAGTGTCGGTGGGTTGGGAACCATGGCAACGTTCAGTTTTTTTGGTAATAAGATTATCACTTGTGGAGAGGGTGGAGCTGTCACGTTGAATGATCCGCAGCTCTATGTTCGACTCAAGATGTTGCGAGGGCAAGGGATGGACCCACGTCGCCGCTACTATTTCCCGATCACTGGCTACAATTTTCGATTGACGAACGTAGCATGCGGAATGCTTTGTGCCCAGTTGGAACGTAGGGAAGAAATACTTCAAAAGCGACGGCAGGTCTTTGAAACCTATAACAGTCATTTGGAAGGCATTCGTGGCATACATTTCCAGCCGATGGCTCCGTGGGCGGAAACCGCGCCATGGATGTATAGTGTCCAAATCGCTTCAGAAGAGTTTGGTCGGAACCGTAACGAATTGATCGAGATCCTCAAAGCAGAGAATATCGATTCGCGGCCGTTTTTCTATCCTCTGCACATGCTTCCTCCCTTTATCCATTCTGCCTCACATCAACAGCATTCTATGGTGGTAACGAACAAGCTTGGTTCCAATGGATTGATGTTGCCAACCTACAATGCGCTGGGTGTCGAATCAATTGAACGGATCTGTTCCATCATTCGAAAGAGTGTTGCGTCGAAGTTGGGAATTCGACGTGCGGCTTAGCAATGGGGCCTCGCTTGACGATCGTATTGGGGCCCGATTGGACCAACGAGAAAATAGTAACTCGCTATCGAGCTTGGCGATTGTATTGCAAGATTCGTCTACCGGTGGTTGGCGGTACACGCTTCGACTGGTCGAGGGTATCAAGGCGGTTCGCCCGCAACTGACTATCACTGCTTATGTCGGAAGAGGAATTCGTCGAATCGACAAAATCGAGTCGCCACAATCTGCGTTGGAGAAATTGGGGGTCCGAGTTAAGGGTATTCCGTCTTTAAGGCCCATCAATTGTCGCCCTTCAATGAGGTTTTTGGCCAGCACGATGCGACGCCTTTGGGAAATGCCGTGGTACTATAGATGGCTTCACGATGTAAGTCGCCACGACCTTTCTGTGTTTGCTTGGCCGTTTGGAATCGAATGTCCTCCGATTCGAAAACCAATGGTTTTTGTACCGCACGACCTTAATTACACCCACTTTGTGGGTACTTATGTGGATCGTCGCAAAGATTTAGCAATGCTCAGGGCTTTGCACAAGCGATGGCTAGATCGAGCACACCCAATCGTATCCTCCCGTTTTATAGCGGATGAGTTCGCTCGATCATTTCCGGAAGCAAAAGCTCCGAAAGTGATCCCGCTGTCTCAGCTGGGTTCCGAAGATAAGCTTTCGATTGAATTGGTTCAACGGACATTGAAAGCGCTTGAGATTCAAGGGGACTACGTACTGTGTCTAAATAACCTCTCCGCACATAAAAATTTGGGCCAGGTCATCGCTGGGTTTCATTACGCAAAGAAGCAATTTCCTGGTTTGCGTTTAATTATTGCCGGTCACGGAACTGACGGAATTCGCGGCGATGCTAATGTGCCATGGTACTTAGATTATGTAGAACGAGGGGGAGAGGTGATTAGCCTTGGCCTGCGTAGCGATGCGGAGATCAAATCCCTCATTCAGGGAGCGTTGATGGTAGTGAATGGATCGGTCTATGAGGCAGGCAATGGATCAGGATTAGACGCGTGGGCATTGGGGACACCCGTTGCGATGTCCGCTATTCCGCCCTTCCTGGAACAGATGAAGCGTTTGGGAGTTCATGCTGAGACATTCAACCCGCGTTGTTGTTATGAAATTGGAGACGCAATCGCTCGCATTTTGCG
>JANMIS010000604.1:0-5945 GCA_031375925.1 Synechococcales cyanobacterium OTE_70_concoct_197_sub | reverse complement strand
CCCTTCGCGAACTCGTAGACGACGGCAGGCTCCGCGAAGATTTACAAAAGCTTCTGCGTCAAATTTATGATTTAGAACGCTTGGCAGGTCGGGCAGGTTCGGGCAGCGCAAGTCCCAGGGATTTAGTTGCTTTAGCTGATTCTTTAGAAAAACTGCCAATTCTATCGGCCTTAGTAGCAAATGCAAAATCGCCGTATCTTCAAGTTTTACAAAACGCGCAACCCGGACTTGAAATCGTTGCCGCCGATATCCGATCGCATCTAGTGGAAAAACCACCCTTATCTCTAACCGACGGTGGATTAATCCGATCGGGCATCAACGATCGCCTCGACGATCGGCGTAAACAAGTCGAAGACGATCAACAATGGATTGCTAATCTTGAAGTCACTGAACGGCTCAGAACTGCGATCACCACTCTGAAAGTAGGCTATAGCAAAAGCTTCGGCTATTTCATCAGCATCACCCGCGCCAAAGCCGATCAAGTCCCTGAGAACTACATTCGCAAACAAACCCTCACCAATGAAGAACGCTACTACACCCCAGAACTCAAGGAATGCGAAAACCGATTGTCCGTCGCAAAGGAAGACTTAGGCCGTTTGGAATACGAGATTTTTGCTCAGGTCCGATCGCGCACAGGTGAACAGGCCGAACTCATCCGCGAAGCCGCCAAATCGATCGCCGCTGCCGATGTATTGGCAGGCTTGGCCGAAATCGCAATCTATCAAGGCTACTGCTGTCCCGAAATGGGCGACTTTCGAGATTTAGAAATCACAGACGGTCGCCATCCCGTGGTCGAGCAATCGCTGCCTGCGGGATTTTTCGTGCCTAATTCAACAAGATTAGGCGCAGGCAAAACTGTTCCCGATCTGGTTATTTTGACAGGTCCAAATGCCTCTGGAAAATCCTGCTATTTACGCCAAACTGGATTGATTCAATTACTAGCTCAAGTCGGCAGCTTTGTCCCCGCCCGATCGGCCAAGCTAGGCATTTGCGATCGAATCTTCACCCGCGTCGGAGCCGTAGACGATCTCGCCACAGGTCAATCCACCTTCATGGTAGAAATGAACGAAACCGCAAATATTTTGAATCATGCGACGGCGCGATCGTTGGTGCTGCTTGACGAAATCGGTCGGGGAACAGCGACGTTTGATGGGCTGTCGATCGCTTGGGCTGTCGCCGAATATCTCGCCGCAGAACTGGGATCTCGAACAATTTTCGCAACCCATTACCACGAGCTAAACGAACTCGCATCAATATTAACCAACGTCGCCAACTACCAAGTCACCGTCAAAGAACTCCCAGACCAAATTGTTTTTCTTCATCGCGTACAACCCGGAGGCGCTGACAAATCCTACGGCATCGAGGCAGGCCGCCTCGCAGGATTACCGCCCTCAGTAATCACTAGAGCCAAACAAGTCATGACCCAGATTGAGAAGCACAGCAAAATTGCGATCGGACTCCGGCGTGGCGGTTCTAATGAGAAATCTTTAGCAAAATTAGGCGTGGGTGACGTAGCAAACAATGATGAACAACTCGATTTTTTCTAGCAAATAGTTAGGATTTACAGCGTTGATTCTGAAGAGGTTTCGATTTGGAGTTGTTGGAGTTCGACGATCGAGAGTCCGGTTAATTGAGAGATTTGATCTAGAGAGAAGTCTGCATTGATCATATTCAGGGCGATCGTTTGCCGCTCTTTCTCCATGCCTTTCTCCATGCCTTTCTGTTCCCAGCTTGTTAAAGTTTGCATAATGGCCTCCTTTTGATTCATTCCCATTGTATCAATTTCAGATTGGAACTTCTCTTCTTCCTTGGCATCCAAGCGCAAGTAGCTATCTACAAATTTAGAAATCAACCGAGTTTTAGCTGGATCCAGTTTTAAGGTGACTAATAGCCTCAGACATTCGGCTTTTACTTTGGGTCTATCAGCCTTAGCGATTTCCATTTTGGCCATCAAAGCGGCAGCGACTGGGTTCGAGCTGTTGAGATAATCTCGCCAATCCAATTGATTGAGTTGAATAGCCGTGAAATTAAATTCCAACACCTTGAGGTGGGGAAACTCAACTTTATAGCTATCCTGAGCGGCTTTTTTCGGTTTATCGTAGGAGAAGAGCGCAATAGGATAAATCCGTTTTAAATGCTTTTGGTGAAGTCGTGCAAAGTAGAAAAAGAGCCTCTGGGGAAAGATGGTTTGGCTCGTGGACTGGGGTTCGATGTGGATTAGGATAGTGGCTTCTTCTCCAGCCAACTTCACCTCTGCTAGCAAATCCACAATTTTCTCTTCGCCTTCTACTAAGTCCAAGAAGTATTCCTGTTGTAAAAACTTAATTGAGCTTGGGTCAATTATGGCCGCAAAATCTGGCAGAAACAATTCTAGAAATTCTATCAAGAATGTAGAAATCAATTCCTTAAAATTCTGATCATGGCTGACGGATTCATCAGCATTTGGGATTGAATTATTAGGCATACCGATCGACAGCAACAATCACTAGCATACTTCTGTACTATTTTTCTTGGGCAAATTTGATAACACCATAAATTACAACCATCCCCAAAACTCCCGCCGAAGTTTCGACAGGCCAAAAGCCAAAAGCGCCGATCGTCACCAGCAAAATCCCCAGCACATCTGCAACTAGGACGATCGCCCGATCGCGAATCCCAAAGCTTTGAATCATCTCCGACTGATCCGGCAGAAGCTGCACCTGAGCAAAAAGATTAAACCCAACTTGACTGAGCAGAACGACGATCGCGCCCCAAGACAGTGAAAACCATGCACCATACAAACCCAAAAGCTCGAAGACAATCGTTACGATCGTCACCCGCCAAAACCAAACCAATCTCGGATCGGCTCCCCCAGAATTGGGGGTTGGGGGGCTGCTCCGAACCAATGCCACCTGTTCTAAGTCAAAAATCGCCATTTTCAATAAATCTAAGCTCAACAGCAGAAGGGCGATCGTCAGGAGTTTTTCAGCAGCATTGAGTTCAACGATCGCTAGCCAAAACAACATCACGATCGCCGGACCATACAGCCCCATCAGCCCAAACCGTATATTTTTATTTACCAAGATACTCTCCCAAAACTCATGACTTTCATCCCTTGCAAAAAGATCAAAAAAGTTTCCCAAAGCAGGAACTTATTACAAATAGAATGAATCTATCTCTTTAGTTAGACCCATGTGCTAGTTTTCAGAATGTCACAAACCCCTATGATCCCCTCGCGCCTTTTCCAGCTTTGCACCATCGCCGCCCTTGCGACCACCAGCGTCCTCTCGGGCCTGACTCCCGATCGGCTCCTCAGCCAAACGTCCGAATCTCAACAAGCCTACGCCCAAGAATCCAGCTTCACTCGATACGTACGCGCCACCTTTGAAATGGAGGTCGAGCGCCGATCGATGATGTCTCAACTAAAAGAAATCACAGGCGGCAATCTGCCAGAAAACGTCTGCGGTGACGGATTCAGGCAGGTTCAAGGTCAGTTCCAGGGTTCCGTGCGGGATTTCTGCAATCGATTTAATGCGTCGGCCTCTCGGATTGTGCAAAAGCACAATATCAGTGGTGAGTTTAATGGTTTTCAACAGCAGACCAAAAGTAAAAATCCTGATGTCAGTCGCGCTATGAACAAACGGATGGCTGATGAAAGACGACGCCTAAATTTGTTCTTTTAATCAATTCAGGCGCAATCCATCAAGACTCAAACCCAAAAAACGATCGGAGGCAGGAGAGCTTTCGATCGTTTTTTGGGTTTGGCTACAGATTAACGCTTAGAACAGGTAATTAGACGGGGTGATAATCGCGAGTGTTTTCTCCTTCAAATTCGCGGTTAGAGGCACGACCGGGATCGTAACCTTCGTTGCGAACTCGACGGCGAAGATCCCCCGCATCAGGACTCGATCGCACGGCATCATCTGGGCTAATCCGACCCAATAGGACCAACTCACAAAGGGCTTGGTTCATCACCTGCATCCCTTCGTTGGTGTCGGTTTCCATCATGCGGAAAGCTTCGTTTTCTTCGCCCTTGAGCAAGTAGTCCGAAATTGCAGGGGTGTTAACCATAATCTCGTGGGCCGCAGTCCGTCCTCCGTCGGTTGTAGGCAACAACTGCTGCGACACTACAGAAATCAGCGATTCCAAAATCTGGACTCGCATTGAAGATTGCTCATCTGGGTTGAAGATATTGAGCAGACGGTTGAGGGTTCCGATCGCGTCTTTGGTGTGGAGTGTCCCCAAAACCAAGTGACCCGTTTGGGCCGCTTTGAGGGCAGTGTCAACCGAAATTCGGTCCCGCATTTCCCCAATCAAGATCACATCGGGATCTTCCCGCAGCACAGCCCGCAGCGCTTGGGAAAACTCTTTTGTATGGAGACCGACTTCCCGTTGACTCACAAGGCAGTGGTTAGACTGGTGAACATACTCGATCGGATCTTCGATCGTCACAATATGTCGAGTATCGGTGTCATTCAGATGACGGATCATCGCGGCGATCGAGGTGGACTTCCCGGAACCCGTCGGGCCAGTGACCAGAATCAGCCCTTGCGGTTGAGCAATAAAATTTTTCAACACCTGGGGCAGGGCCAAGCCATCGATCGTCGGTACATCTAGGGGAATCAGTCGCAGAACTAACGCGCCACCAGTCAAGGTTTCAAAGCAATTAACCCGACAACGCAAGAAGCCCGGATAGTAGATGGCCGTATCTAGCTCCATTGTCTCGGCAAACATTTTGCGTTGGTTCGAATTTAAGATTTCCGATAGATAGCGATCGAACTGATCTGCCGTCACAACCCCGTAATCTGGCTGGCTTGTCATTGAACCCCGAATCCGAAACCGTACGATTTCCTCCACTCGCAAGTGAATATCCGAAGCCCCTTTCGTGTGAGCATCACGCACCATCTGCTCAATGGTGTTAGTTGCGCCCACCGTGGCCACAATCGGGTTAGCGGGCATCGCGGCGGGCGTCCGAGTTTGGGCAGTGGTTGCCTGCTGCTGAGCTGTGCCAGAAGAAGGTCGCACTTGTTGAGCCGTGGGGGGCATACTGGGAGGAGCGATCGGACGCATCTGGGGCGGCGGCGGATTACCCGGTGGGGGCGGCGGAGCCACGGGCATGTCTGCCGCTGAGCGGGGCATATTACCCATAGGCATCTCACGCTTCGATCGATCGTCGGAGTTAAACTGATTCATAATGCGCCTAGACAGTACACCCAAACATATTCAGCATTCGACCTAAATATATTCAGCGTTTGCTTGTTCTATATAAATTATAGCCAATCTAGCAAATCTACTTAAAATTCCTGCAATCGGCCCCATTATTTCTGCCTAATGCTGAACTTTTTTAGAGTTTATGACGCCTTTTACTGGCTTTAAGCGACCTTACCCGTGATCCTGACCCATGATGTTGAAACATTTCAAAACGATCGCCCACTCAGTTGAACATCGCATCGCGATCCCGTCTTATAGCGGCGGGTTACTGCTGAGCATTAGTCTGTTTTTTTTCATCGCTGCGACCAATACCATGGCAGGCTGGCTCTATGTCATAAGTGGTCTAATTTTGGCGCTGATGGCGATCGGCATCGTTACAGCACGGCAGGCACTCAGAGGGCTGAGACTCGATCGGATGTTGATCGAACCTGTGCAGGTGGGAAACGTTTTGACTGTACGGATGGTGCTACACAACGAGACTCGTCAGATGAAGGGGCTACTTCAGGTTACTGATCACCTACCGCCCGGTTTAGGTTTGCCGCAGACGGAGGTGGTCGTAAGCTTGCCTGCCCTGGGTGCCAGCGACATTGTTTATAGATTGGTCACGCGGCATCGGGGAATTTATCGCTGGCAGCGGATTCAGTTTCGCACAGGCGCGCCCTTGGGGTTGGTGTGGGCTAGTCGTCAATGTCATAGCCCAATTCAGGCGATCGTCCATCCCCGCGTTTTACCCCTGTCGCACTGTCCCTTAATTG
>JANMIS010000531.1:0-3339 GCA_031375925.1 Synechococcales cyanobacterium OTE_70_concoct_197_sub | reverse complement strand
CCGGGCGATGTCGACGAGGTAGAGAGGGCGGCTGAAAAGGCGAAAAGTGTCGCAGATGCTTCCGTTTCGAGGTCCGCCAATCTCGCTTCAATTCTCTCGCCTGAACAAGTTGGTGTGTTGCAGGTTGCGACGAAGCGTTTCAATGGCTCGCCACTCTTGATGGTCCGTCGATTTGCACCGATGGCTTGGTTTGGCCTATGTGGCCTGATGTGCGTCATGTCCTTGCTGTTTTCCATCATGGCGGGGCTTTCGCTCATCGGTGAGGGAGCAAAGTCGGTTGCGGCTCAAGCCAACAACGCTGTGCAGGGGATTGGTGGCGTAGAAGCCACTGCCGCTGTTGCAGCTCCAGCCCCTGTGTCGAAGGGGGCGCAAGCGTTTGCAAGTATGGTTTCACAGTTTAGAACGGCCCTCGGTTATGCCTTGGCATTGTGCGTCGCACCGTTAGCCGCGATTGTTTTCGCAGGACTGGAACGGCGAAGCCCTCTTGCGCAACGATGGCGAGCTTCATTCATTGCGGGTGGCATTGCCGAATGGATCTATTGGATGTTTGGAGGCTTGGTGGCTCTCTTGGCGACGCATTATCTTGGCTTATGGTTTCCTGTCATCGTCGGGACCATTTTTGGTGTGCTTGCAGGAGCCGCGTATTACTTTGGTTTAGAAAAGACGCTCTCAAAAGCACGGCAACCATCGATCGATCAAACGCAGACGCTTCTTAAGCAATTGCGTTTGCGGGGAACGGACGAAGATAACGTTAGGCAAGCGGTCGCGGACAACGCTGGCGCTAAATGGGAAGAGTTTTACGAAACACTCTTTGGCTATGCCGCGATGCGGGCAATGAGAACTCGGCTTCAGCAGAGTAAACGTTCAGGGCTCCAAGTGTTTAGACCACGGCGCGACAAGCTGATTGACCAGTGGGAACAAAAGGTGGTCGATTCGAGAAGCCAAAGAGATCAGAAGATTCTGGGCAAAGCTGAGAAAGCGGAATTGGTGGCCAATGGGGTTTCGGAAAGCGAGGCCGCCAAGCGTGCAAATGCTATGGCCGCTTCCATGGTCGACGCAGCCCAGGAGACCAGACAAACGATTCAGGACATCGCTTCGGGGAAGCTCACAGATCAAGCGGCATCGGCAAAACGACAGCGAATCAAACAAATGATGAGTGAGGCAAAATCTGGAAAGCTCAGCGAACGCACGGTTCGCAGCCGGGGAATTGGAATACTGCTATCCCAGTGGTTTGGTAGCAAGTTTCGCTTTGTGTGCGGCTCGGTATTGTTGCTTGCCACCGGAATGTGGCTCCAGTCCAATCAGATAGAGGTCGAACGTTACTGGCAGCAAGCCAGGACAACTGCCCAAAGTACGCTCGATTCTTTGAAGAACACGACACTCGATGCGAAAGGTTTGGAGAACGCTAAACAGGCATTGACCTCTGCTACGGAACAAGCGAAAACCGCGATCGTAAAGGCCGAGAATGTAGCCTGGAAGAGTGCCTGGGGTGGGCTGATTACAGAAAAGAACGTTGTGTCTGTAGCATTGGCCGGGCTGCTCCTGCTGGGTAGCCTTTACTATTCCGGTTGGAAGGTTTCCTTTGCGGTAGCACCTGTTGCAATTCTAATCTGCGCCATTCCCTGGTTCATGTAACCAGCACGTATCACCGGCGCAACCGCGAGCACGCGAGATGTTTGACCGACGCAGCCACGTGAACGTGCAGTACCTCTGCGACTACCGTTTGATTTGCATTGGACATCCACTTGGCTCAACTTCATCGAGCTTGAAATCCATTTTCGCCGCCCCTGTAGCGAACCGAATAGTGTTCGCGGTACGATGGCGGGCTGGTTTCGAAACAAAACGCTCCTCAACACAGAACCAATCATGCGCGCTACCTACGCCGTGAAACAGCCAAGCTTTATCAAGAATTTTGTGCTGCCATCGCTTTGGATCTTTTTGGTACCAGTCATTTCGCTGGCTTTTTTTGGCATGCTCAAAGCGGAATGGATGCTCAATTTCGAACAGCATTGCTTGATTCCCTGACCAAGGACGCAACATTGGACGCAGAGGAGCGAGCCAAGTTTAAAGAAATTTTCACGAAAGTGCCAGGATCGAAACTAGTCCGTGCACCTGAGTTTGCAGGGTTGTTTACGCCGGAGGCGATTCAAAACTATACCCAGTTCCGCTGGCTGATCCGAATATCTATGTGGTCAATATTGGTCTGCGTGTTGACCTTCATTGGCGTTGGGCTGTGTGTCGTACTGTCGTTGAGATCTCAGCGCATTCAATATTACAGTTTGCTGTGGAGCTGGTATGTATTGCGATTGGTCGGAGTTTTTCTGACCCTCGCTCAAGGTCTCTTGCTATTTGCACTCGCATACTGGGTGCCCGCGTTGTGGATGAACGTTTTTGTACCAAAATTGCTATTCGTCGCGGGCCTCGTTGCGGCCTTCGCCGTTTTTCTGGTTCTGCAGTCGTTCTTCAAACGAATCAAGATGGAGATTGATGTTTCCGGTATTGAAATCCAAGAGTCGATCGCAAAACCACTTTGGGTGCGTTTGCGTTCTATTTGCTCCACTTTGGGAACTCAACTCCCTGATCATATTTTAGTGGGAGTTGACTCAAGCTTTTTCGTTACCGAACAGTCCATTCTTGCAAATGGCCGTAAACTTACCGGCAGATCGCTTTTTGTGAGCTTGCCGCTGCTCAAGCAATTGAATGGAACCGAAGCGGATGCGGTCCTGGCGCATGAGATGGCTCACTTCAGCGGCCAAGATACACTTTACTCCCGCAAAATAAGTCCCTTGTTGACCCGTTATGAAAACTACCTCGAAGCACTTCAAAAAGGGGGCACCACCTTACCTGTTTTCTATTTCATGAATTGCTTCCGTGCGCTGTTCGAGGTTTCGCTAAAGAAGCTCAGCCGTGAACGGGAGTTTCGAGCCGACGGGATTGCCGCCCAGTTGGCTTCACCGCGTGATTTGGCGGGGGCTCTGCTCCGAATCATGGCCTACACCCAGTATCGCGAGCAAGTCGAATTTGACCTTTATCGCGAACAAAAAGTACTGGAAGACGCGGACATTTGCGATCGAATCGAATCGGGGTTCCAGAAGTATGCGCATAGTTTTGCATCGAAAGAAAACATCGGCGAAATGGTCAGCATCCATCCGTTCGACTCTCACCCTCTAATGCAATCCAGGCTCGAAAAAGTTGGCTTCGACCTAGTCACAAGCGAAACCGAAGTCTTGCTGGCTCGACCCGGTCGAAGCCAACTTTTTCGAGCCTGGATTGCATTAGAGGGTGAGAGTCGAACGGATGGATGCTGACCATTTCGCCGATGTTTTCTTTCGATGCAAA
>JANMIS010000507.1:0-3359 GCA_031375925.1 Synechococcales cyanobacterium OTE_70_concoct_197_sub | reverse complement strand
CGCACTAAGTTGCGATCGCACCTGACAACTGCCTCGCTTTTCGTTTACGGACACTCAGAAATTTATACATGGGCAACAAGCCAACGATCGCTGTCTCTCACCTAGGCTGCGACAAGAATCGAATCGACACCGAGCACATGCTTGGATTGTTAGTACAAGCTGGATACCAAGTTGACAGCGATGAGGCTCTGGCAGACTATGCCATCGTCAACACTTGCAGCTTTATTCAAGCCGCGAGAGAAGAATCAGTCCGCACCCTTGTCGAGCTAGCTGAAGCGGGCAAGAAGATTGTCATCACAGGCTGTATGGCCCAGCATTTCCAAGATCAACTTCTAGATGAAATTCCTGAGGCCGTTGCCCTGGTGGGAACAGGTGACTACCACAAAATTGTGGATGTTATTGAGCGGGCAGAGAGCGGAGAGCGAGTAAAAGAGGTTTCTTTGGAACCTACTTATATTGCCGACGAACTCGTGCCCCGCTATCGCACCACGACCGAGGGAGTGGCTTACGTACGGGTTGCTGAAGGCTGTGACTACCGTTGCGCATTTTGTATCATTCCCCATCTTCGGGGTAATCAACGATCGCGCTCTATTGAGTCGATCGTCACCGAAGTCAAGAGTCTAGCCGCAGAGGGCGTTCAAGAAGTCATTTTGATTTCTCAGATCACCACTAATTACGGACTAGACCTGTACGGTGAAGTCAAACTCGCCGAACTGATTCGAGCGCTAGGTGAGGTGGAAATTCCTTGGGTCCGGATGCACTATGCCTACCCCACAGGACTGACCCCCAAAGTCATCGACGCTATGCGGGAAACTCCAAATATCGTCCCCTATCTCGACTTGCCGTTGCAGCATTCTCATCCTGAGGTGTTGCGCGCCATGAACCGCCCTTGGCAGGGGCGGGTAAATGATGGCATTATCCAACGCATTAAGGAATCTATTCCCAATGCCGTGCTGCGAACCACACTCATCGTCGGGTTTCCCGGTGAAACAGAAGAACAGTTCCAGCATCTTCTCGACTTTGTAAAACGACATGAATTTGACCATGTTGGGGTCTTCACCTTCTCCGCAGAGGAAGGAACCCCAGCCTACGATCTGCCCAATCCGGTAGACCAGGAAGTCATGGATGCGCGGCGTGATGCCATTATGGCCGCCCAGCAACCCATCTCTCTGGCTCACAACCGGGCACAAATTGGCCGTATCGTAGACGTGCTCATCGAACAGGAAAACCCTGAAACAGGTGAACTCGTCGGTCGATCGCATCGATTTGCACCGGATGTAGACGGACTTGTCTACGTTCGCGGGGAGGCCGCCCTCGGAACCATTGTTCTGGTGGCGATCGATGACGCAGATGTTTATGACCTTTATGGTCATGTGGCAACTGCTGCGGATGTCATGAAATCATCGGCGGCAATGTCCGTCTGATTTCAGACTTGTTTTGGCGCTTAATATTCCCTCGGCTGAACACCTTGTTGACTCCGAGCGCTTGAACATTTTAGGGGTGGGTTGCGACGTTATTTTGCAGCGTACCCATTTGTAAGCCCTATTTTTGTTTTGGACATAACGAATGACGCTTTCTTTTCACGACTTGGGACTTTCCGAAGAGTGTGCTCAATTTCTAGAGCAACAAGGTTTCACCACACCCACACCCATTCAAGAACAAGCCATCCCGCCTCTATTGCAGGGCCGTGATGTCATGGGAATCGCTCAGACTGGAACAGGTAAGACCGCCGCGTTCTCGCTGCCGATTCTTGAACGCCTTGACCCTAATGCAAATCACATTCAGGCTTTGATCTTGACCCCGACTCGTGAGTTGGCGGTGCAGGTCAGTGCGGCAATGCGTAACTTTATTAGCGATCGGCGCGTCAAGATCCTTCCGATCTACGGCGGCCAATCCATCGAACTGCAAATCTCCCGCCTCCATCGCGGCGTTCAAATCGTCGTCGGAACTCCGGGCCGTGTGATTGACTTGCTCAATCGCGGCGACCTGCGAATCAATCAAATCAGTTGGTTTGTCCTCGACGAAGCGGACGAAATGCTCAACATGGGCTTCATTCAAGATGTCGAAAAAATCTTGACTCAAGCACCTGTCGAACGCCAAACTGCCTTCTTCTCTGCGACCATGGAGCCTTCCATCCGTAAATTGGTGGCGAAATTCCTCAAGTCTCCAGTGGACGTGAAGATCGAGCTAGCCAATGCGTCTCCGAGCAAGATTAATCAAGTCGCCTACGTTATTCCTAGGGGATGGACCAAGGCCCGATCGCTCCAGCCCATCTTGGAACTCGAAGATCCCGCTTCTGCGATTATCTTTGTCCGGACCCGGAAAGCTGCTGCTGACCTCACGGCTCAACTGCAAGCCGCAGGCCACAGCGCTGACGAGTACCACGGCGACCTGACCCAAAGCCAGCGGGAACGTCTCTTGGTTCGTTTTAAGCAGCACCAAGTTCGCTGGATCGTTGCAACGGATATTGCTGCGCGCGGGATTCACGTGGACAACTTGACTCATGTGATCAACTACGATTTGCCCGATAGCTTGGATAGCTACGTTCACCGCGTAGGCCGAACAGGCCGTGCTGGCAATGAAGGGACTGCGATTTCGATCGTACATCCTTTGGATCGTCGCAAGTTGCGTGACATCGAGCACCACGTCCGTCAGAAGCTGGAAGTGCGTGAAGTGCCCACCCGCGCTGAAATCGAAGCAAAGCATCTTGAGAACCTCAAGGCTCAGCTTAAGGACGCACTCGTTGGCGAACGGATGGCATCCTTCTTGCCGTTCGTTTCTCAATTGGCTGAGGAAGGCTTCGAACCCCACACTATTGCAGCAGCAGCCCTTCAGCTCTACTACGATAAGACCCGTCCAAACTGGATGAACGGCGGCAGCGATCCCACACCTGAAGAGTTGGATCAAGATCGTCCTCGCAACAACCGTCGTCCTCGCAATGGCGCGGGTGGCGGTGGCGGTGAGCGTCGCTACGGCGGCGGTGGCGGCGGCAGTCGTCGGCCCCGTGAAGCGAATCCTGGCCGTCCCGTATTGAAAAGCTAGTTCTAAATTTTGACTAGCTGATGAGCGTTAATTTTTTAGCGCTGAGTAGAAAGCACCTCTCATAGGAGGTGCTTTCTGTTTGTTAGAATGTGTTGTGGTTAGCATTCTCTGATACGTTGATGTTTGCTGGACTTTTACCCCATCCGATCGCATGTTATCGACTGAACTACTAGGATTTTATCGAGATTTAAAAGATCGCAATTTTGTTGTTGTAGATTTAGAAACAACGGGATTCAAGCCGCCGATCGCCCGCGTTACAGAAATCTCAGCCTTGCAAGCCAATTTACAATCTGGGATTCAGTCGCAGTACAGTACAT
>JANMIS010000490.1:0-1012 GCA_031375925.1 Synechococcales cyanobacterium OTE_70_concoct_197_sub | reverse complement strand
TTTGTAAACGGCAAACGGGTCACAGAACATACACTTCGAATTGGAGATCGAGTGCAAATCGGAAAGCGCCTAATGTTGTTTAGGTTGAGCTTTCGTCCTTTCGGACCAGCGGATAACGACGTCGATATTGTTCAAAGCTCCAGCTCTGAGTCCTCTCAAATTGTCGGCCGACTTGACATCGAGCAGCAACTGCTTGAGCAGACTGACGATTGGACTGCCAAGCTCCAATCCGAAAAAGCATCTTCTGATGCAAAGAGTCATTGGGAGATCATGTATCGGACCGCGATTGAAGTGAGTCGGACTCTAGATATCGACCAATTGCTGCATCAGATTCTAGAGCTCATCTTTCAATGGGTGAATTGCGATCGCGGTTGTATCATGTTGACAGACCTGGAGTCCGGAGAGCTGTTGCCGAGCTGTAGACGCAATCGAGGTGCTAACGTCTCAAGTCATCGGATGTCGATCAGCAAAACCATTCTTGACTATGTCAAGGAAAAGGAGGAGGGGGTATTAACGAGTGATGCGTGCGAAGACGAGCGATGGAACGCGAGCGTAAGTATTTCTGCGGGTGGCATTCGCGAAGCGATTTGTGTGCCCATGAAGGGGCGATATGGAAGCGTTGGCGTCATTTACATCGACACCTCCGTTTCCGTAGGGCAATACGCGATGCATTCGGAACGAGTATTCAACGAGGAGCACCTAAAGATGCTCGTGGCAATCGGCCACCAAGCGGCGTTGGCAATCGAAGATACGAATTACTATCAAAGCATGGTTCAGGCCGAACGCTTAGCGGCCATGGGGCAAACGATTGCGACCTTGTCGCATCACATTAAGAACATCGTTCAGGGGCTTCGAGGCGGCGGATACTTGATCGATGAGGGGATCAAGGCGGGAGACATGGGTACTGTTCAAAAAGGCTGGCGTATCTGTGAACGCAACCAGGAGCGAATCGAGTCGTTCGTCATGGACATGCTCACGATGAGCAAAGATCGAAGACCGAACCGAACCGCTG
>JANMIS010000454.1:0-1901 GCA_031375925.1 Synechococcales cyanobacterium OTE_70_concoct_197_sub | reverse complement strand
GAGAATCTTCAGGTGCCGTGGAATGGCGGCGTTGTTCGCTGTACGGTTCATTGCGGCTGGGTTCATAGCGTTTTGTGTTTCTTTATTGAACCGTTTTCAGAGGAGAACTATTTCAATCGCGGGGTGTATTACGGATCGAGTGATGATCCGATGCGATTTGCGTTCTTTAGCAAGGCGGCGTTAGAGTTTTTGTCGGTTAGTAATAAGCGTCCCGATGTGTTGCATTGCCATGATTGGCAGACGGGTTTGATTCCGGTAATGCTCTATGAAATGTATGCCTATCACGGGATGGAGCATCAACGGATTTGCTACACAATCCACAACTTTAAGCATCAAGGCATTTGCGGGGTGCAGGCGTTAGAGGCGACGGGACTCAATCGTCCTGATTATTATTTTAAGTACGATCGAATTCGCGATAATTTTAATCCTTTTGCCATTAATTTCATGAAGGCTGGAATTACCTACGCCAACTATGTCAATACGGTTTCGCCTCACCATGCTTGGGAAGCTCGTCATACCGAGATTAGCTGTGGATTGATGCATACGCTGGAATTGAACCAAGCGAAGTTTGGCGGAATTCTCAATGGAATTGATTATGTGATGTGGAATCCGTCGGATGATCCCTATGTGCCCACGCCCTACTCGGCATCGGACTTTGATGGGAAATTAGGAGCGAAAAAGGCATTGCGTGAACGGCTGATGTTGGCGGATGATCCTGAGAAGCCGATCGTGGCCTTCATTGGGCGCTTAGATGATCAGAAGGGCGTGCATTTGGTCAGTCATGCGATTCATTATGCATTGGACCGTGGAGCGCAGTTTGTATTGCTCGGTTCGGCGACAGAGAAAAGCATTGATGATGCATTTAGAGCTGAAAAGCAATTATTGAATGATAATCCTGATTGCCATTTGGAACTTGGATTCAATGAAGAGCTATCGCATTTGATCTATGCGGGGGCGGATATGATTGTGATTCCGAGTAATTTTGAGCCTTGTGGTTTGACTCAGGTGATTGGATTGCGCTATGGAATGGTGCCGATCGTCCGGGGTGTGGGCGGTTTGGTGAATACGGTGTTTGATTGGGACTATGAGGAGACGAAGCCAAAGGAAGAACGCAACGGCTTTGTGTTTTATCAATCTGACAATGTAGCGCTGGAGTCGGCCATGGGTCGGGCGTTAGATTTGTATTGGCTTAGTCCTGAACTTTTCCGATCGTTAGCGATTCAAGGAATGCGCTGTGACTATTCTTGGGGTGCTTCTGGAAAACGCTATGAAAGCGTCTATGACTTTATTCGACACAAGTAGCTATCTGGGTCATTAGGCACCGGATAGGCCGCCGGAAGCATGCTGACGAAATGGGAAAACGATCGATCGTAGCGCCACCTGTGCTACCCTAGACAAGCACATATCGTCATACTCTGGCGTAAATTATAGGGAAACTCCCGATTAGACCATGCTTAAACTGCGATTAAAGCGCCTGGGTAAAAAACGTGAAGTCAGCTACCGTGTGGTAGTGGCCCAAAGCACCTCTCGTCGTGACGGTCGCCCCGTCGCCGAAATTGGCTTTCACAACCCTCGCAACAACGAGACTCGGTTCAACGAGGAAGCCGTTGCAGACTGGCTCAAGAAAGGTGCTCAACCCACCGACACCGTAAGAAGCTTGCTGATCAAAGCAAACCTACTTCCTAAGGAATCTGCTAAAGTCAGGAAAACAGTCACCGTAGACGCACCCCCAGCAGAATAAGGCTAACAAAGGGAGCGCGAGCTTGGCAACGGACTTTTACAGATGAGTCCGATCGAGGACGTGCCTACGGTCGAGGTAGTCGCAACATTCAATCCATCCGTCAGATGTTGGAAAATGTTGGGAAAGCCTCTTGTCACGTTTTTTCAGTCGAAATTCATGG
>JANMIS010000448.1:0-1848 GCA_031375925.1 Synechococcales cyanobacterium OTE_70_concoct_197_sub | reverse complement strand
TTCGGTCATCGTGTCTATAAAAACTACGATCCCCGAGCCAAGATCATTAAATCGGCTTGTGATGTGCTGCTGAAAAAACTAAACCTCAAGGACCCGCTGTTCGACGTTGCACAGGAGCTCGAAGCGGTTGCGTTACGTGATCCCTATTTCGTCGAACGCAAACTCTATCCAAATGTAGACTTCTACTCGGGTGTAATCTACCGGGCGATGGGAATTCCTATTCAGATGTTTACCGTTTTGTTTGCTATAGGGCGGTTGCCAGGTTGGATAGCTCACTGGATCGAAATGCAAAACTCTCCGTTAACTCGCATCGGTCGTCCGAGGCAGGTTTACACCGGTCATGTCAAACGCGACATTGTCCCGATCGAGAATCGATAGTTTAGGAGAGTGAATGTCCGCTCCAATGCTGGCTTCTGTACAAGCCTCGGCCGGAAAGGAATTTCCAGCCGAACAGAGGGTTACGATCGCCCTGGATCGTCCGATTTCGGATTTGTCGTGGATCCAAAAGTCGTTGCTGTTTGCCGAACTGTCTAGGCTTGCATATGCATCTCCAGAGCGTGTTGAAAAAATCGTGTATGAAGCTGGGCTAGATCAATGCACTTTTATTGCGCGTGATGGTGCCGAGGCTTATGTGTTTGGTAACCGATTCGACTGCATGATCGTTTGCCACGGCACCGAACCCAATCAGTGGAACGACATCGAGGCTGACGCAAACGCCTGGACGGTTGTATCTGAGGTAGGACGCGTTCACAGCGGTTTTCATACGGAGGTCAATGAACTATGGCCGTTGCTCGAACAGCAGATCAAAGAAGATCAGCGACCGATGTGGTTTTCTGGGCATTCTCTAGGCGGAGCAATGGCCGCCGTGTGTGCCGTGCGATGCAAAATTTCACCGATACCGTCGAACCCACAAGCGATCTTCTCATATGGTGCACCGCGCGTCGGCGACCGGTCTTACACGTCGTTCCTCAAGGTAAAGCACTACCGCTGGGTAAACAATAACGATATTGTTCCGCGTGTTCCGCCCCGTTGGCTTGGTTATCGGCACATGGGCCAGGAGATCTACATCAACCGGAACGGCAAAATCAGCAATCTTCGATCGTGGTTTCGAGTGCGAGACAGATTTTATGGCTTACTCGCCTCATTACGCCTTTGGAAGCTCGATTATTTTAGCGATCATTCCATGGTGGACTATATTAAGCACGTTCGAAGTCATTATGAATGCGAACTGGCTGGCAAACCTATCAAGACTCCTAAGCATATTCCTGCAGAATAATAACTAAATGCTCACAGCGATTATCGTCGTTTTCGTTATTGGCTATTTGGCAATCGTTTTCGAACACCAGATCCACATCAACAAAGCTGCCTCCGCCATTGTGACTGGAGTTTTGTGCTGGACGATTTATGCCATTGGTTACGATCAATTGGTTCCACAAGCTGCTTTTGAAGCATGGGAGAAACTGCATTCGGTAGGCGGCGATACGCATGCCGTTGCTCATTTGCCGGCAAAGTTGGAGTTCCTTACCGAGTATCAATTGCCCAAAGGGTTTGTCGAGATAGCTGGCATCCTCTTTTTTCTGATGGGTGCAATGACGATTGTCGAACTCGTTGATGCGCACGAGGGTTTTTCTTTGGTGACACAGCGGGTCAAAGCTAGAAATCAGATAACGCTGCTTTGGATTGTTGCTTGGGTGACTTTTTTCCTGTCCTCGGTTTTAGACAACCTGACTACAACCATCGTTGTAGTATCGCTGCTTAGGAAGTTGGTAGCGGATCGAGAAACGCGGTTGATGTTTACCGGCATCGCAGTGATTGCCGCAAACGCTGGAGGTGCCTGGACCGTTATTG
>JANMIS010000433.1:0-6877 GCA_031375925.1 Synechococcales cyanobacterium OTE_70_concoct_197_sub | reverse complement strand
GAAGAACTCGTTGCAGGCTATCAGACTGAGTATGCGGGGATGAAGTTTGCGCTCTTTTATCTAGGGTCTTACGTCAACTTGACCCTTTCAGCGCTTTTAGTCTCAGTGCTTTACCTTGGAGGTTGGGAGTCTCCCATTCCGGTGAGCTTGATTTCTAATGCGCTGAATATTAGTGACACAACGCCTTGGTTACAGGTAATCACTGGTGCATTAGGCATTGTGATGACCTTGGCTAAGACCTACGCGATCGTGTTTTTCACCGTCTTGATTCGCTGGACCATTCCCCGGGTTCGCATCGATCAACTGTTGGACTTAGGCTGGAAATTTTTGCTTCCGGTCTCCTTGGCAAATCTGTTAGTCACCGCTGGCTTGAAGCTCGCATTTCCGATCGCGTTTGGTGGTTAACACAAGCTTTGATGACTCGCTTTGCTCCATTAAACAGACCATTAGCCATTCACTGATTCCACCCGAACACAAGAGAGTCCATTATGTTGAAGTTTCTAAAGCAAGTCGCGGACTACACCAAAGAAGCTGGGCAAGCGGCAAAATATATCGGCCAAGGCTTATCTGTCACCTTCGACCACATGCGTCGCCGTCCCGTTACGGTCCAGTATCCCTATGAGAAGCTGATTCCGTCTGAGCGCTTTCGGGGTCGGATTCACTATGAGTTTGATAAGTGTATTTCCTGCGAGGTTTGTGTTCGGGTTTGCCCGATCAATCTTCCGGTGGTGGATTGGGAATTCAACAAAGTCACGAAGAAAAAGGAACTCAAGCACTACAGCATCGACTTTGGGGTCTGTATTTTCTGTGGGAACTGCGTCGAGTACTGCCCCACGAACTGTTTATCTATGACGGAAGAGTATGAGCTAGCCGTGTACGAACGCCACGAGTTGAATTTTGATAATGTGGCCCTGGGTCGTTTGCCTTCTAAGGTGACAGATGATCCGATGGTGACACCACTGCGAGAGTTTGCCTACCTGCCGAAGGGTGTCATGAATCCTCATGACCTGCCAGACGGTGCGCGTCGTGCGGGTAAAACTCCAGCAGAAATTGTTGCGGCTAGTGCTAAAGCGAAGTCTGAAAGCTAGTGACTCGGAACTCGTGAATATCTATTTTTGTAAGGATTAGGGAGGGCGATCGGTGAATCTGGCAGAAGGTGTACAGTTAGTCTCATTTGGAATCTTGTCGGCGGCAGTCTTGCTGTCGGCGCTGGGCGTGGTGCTGTTGAAGAACGTAGTCTATTCTGCGTTTCTTCTGGGCGGTTCATTCATCAGCATTGCAGGGCTTTATTTCCTGCTGAATGCAGACTTCGTTGCGGCAGCGCAGGTGTTGGTCTACGTCGGGGCGATTAACGTCCTGATCTTGTTTGCCATTATGTTGGTGAATAAAGATGAAGAATATGCAGAGGTTAAAGGAAGTGGCGTGAGGCAAGTAGCCACAGCGTTGGTTTGTCTCGGGTTGTTTGCGCTCCTTGGAACAATGGTTGTCTCAACGCCTTGGGCGATTTCTTCCCAGACGGCAGCCGGAGATGGCAGCATCGTTACGATCGGCATTCATTTCTTCACAGATTTTCTCTTGCCGTTTGAGTTGGTGTCGGTGCTGTTGCTAATGGCCTTGATTGGGGCGATCGTCCTAGCCCGACGAGAATTTATTCCAGACATTCGCGGCGTTGATGGCAAAGACGACGCGCTGATGCTGCCAGAGCGCCAACGGGAAATGGTGGCATCGAGTTCTTCAGAGATGAAATAGGTGAGGATTTAATGCAACTTCAGTCTTATCTTTTAGTGGCAGCAGCCTTGTTTTGCATCGGCGTTTATGGGTTGGTCACCAGCCGAAATGCTGTGCGGGTGTTGATGTCGATCGAGCTAATGCTCAATGCGGTTAACCTAAATTTGATGGCTTTCTCGAACTACGTAGATCCCAAAGAGATTAAGGGCCAAGTGTTTACGACTTTTATCATTGCGATCGCGGCGGCTGAGGCGGCGGTGGGCTTAGCAATTGTCTTAGCCATCTACCGAAACCGGGATACGGTGGATATGGAGCAGTTTAATTTATTGAAGTGGTAAGTCCAAATCAATCCTTGACTGCTTAAACCAGCGATCGGCTCATAACCGATCGCTGGTTTTTTGTAGTCCTCATCACACATTATTCTTTTTGTGTGACTTATTTCGGCCTGAAGTGAAGCCATATCATCTTTTTGTATCAATTTGTCTTCCTGAATGCAATTTTGTCAGGAACTTCCCCGTTAGTCTATGTAGATATAGCTAGATGATATGTGGTGTCAGTGTTATGGAAAAGGTTATTGCCCCCCCAACCGATACAGTCAGAGCTTATTTGCGTGAGATTGGCCGCGTCCCTCTGCTGACTCAAGAGGAAGAAATTATTTATGGAAAACAGGTATCTCGTCTAACGCATCTACGCCAAGTACGGTCGGAATTAGAAAAGAATCTGGGTCATCCCGCTAGCAGACTAGAATGGGCCAAAGCTTGTGAGATATCAGATGCTGAGTTGAAACATTTGATACAGCAAGGGGAACGGGCAACCCGTCGCATGATTGAAGCGAATTTACGCTTGGTGGTGTCTGTGGCTAAGAAGTATCAAAAACGCAACGTCGATCTGATGGACTTGATCCAAGAAGGGACGATCGGGATGCAGCGCGGGGTAGAAAAATTTGACCCGAGCAAGGGCTACCGCTTTAGTACCTATGCTTACTGGTGGATTCGGCAAGCCATTACTAGAGCCATTGCCACCCAAAGCCGATCGATTCGCCTTCCCATCCACATCACTGAAAAGTTAAACAAACTTAAACGTGCCCAGCGTGAACTGAGTCAAACGCTAGGCCGCGCCGCCACCACCGCCGAACTTGCAACAGAACTAGAACTGACACCCCAGCAAGTCCGAGATTACCTGCAATACAGCCGATCGCCTATTTCCTTGGATATGCGCATTGGCGAAGGGCTGGATACCCATCTCGGCGATCTCTTGGAAGATACAGGACCCTCACCCGAGGACTTTGCTAATTCGAAGTCTCTGAAAACTGACATCGCAGGTCTGATGACGAACCTCAGTGATCAGCAAAAGCTGATCTTGAATCTTCGCTTTGGTCTTAACAACGGACAAAGCATGACTCTGGCCGCGATCGGTGATGAACTAGGACTCAGTAGAGAACGGGTGCGCCAAGTGGAACGGGAAGCCCTTAATCGTCTACGAAAACAAAAGGTGCAAGTAACGGGCTACTTAGCCAGTTAAATCCCTTTTAATATCCTTCAGTACAGCACCGTTAGTCTTATGAATTAGCGGCGCTGTCTATGTTTGCAAAAAAGTCTTAGACTAGAGCTGTGATAACCCCGAAACATTTAAGTTAGGAACGATCGCCATGACCTTCGCAATCGATCGCTCAGTCCAACAAAAATCGCTGAGCTTTGATGAATTCATCGTCCAATATGGCAGTGATAATCGCTACGAATTGATTGATGGAGAGGTGTTTGATTTGGAACCGACGGGACCGCACGAGGAAGTTGTAGCCTTTATTACAACTAAAGTTTGTGTTCAGATTGACCAAGCGCAGTTACCTTGGTTTTTACTTCAGAGGCCCTTATTACGCCCACCTCACATCGATATGACCGCATTTCGGCCTGACATCGCTGTCGTAGACCGTAACGAACTCGCTAAAGAACGATTGTGGTCTAAAGAGTGCATTCTGAATTTGGGTAGTTCCATCAAATTCGTAGCGGAAGTGGTCAGCGGCAACTGGCAGAACGATTATGCCCGCAAAGTTGAAGACTATGCGGCTTTGGGGATTGCTGAGTATTGGATTGCTGACCATGCCGCCTTGGGAGGGGTTCGGCATATTGGCTATCCTAAACAACCCACTCTTTCAATTTGTGTACTAGTCGATCGGCAATATGAAATCCATCAATTTCGGGAGGACGATCGGATTATCTCCCCCACGTTCCCAGGTCTTAACCTAACAGCAGCCCAAATTTTGAACGCGGGAATATCTTAAGCTCTCTACTGCTCTTAGCTGACAGACTGAGGCATGGTTCGTAGAGTTCTGAGAGAATTAATGCAGAGTGGACAATCACAGCCAAAAAGGGCGATCGAAGCATTGCTCTCTTCCTCGGAAAATTTAAATTCTGCCGGGTTATTCTGAGGATCCGTTGCGTAGTCTATAGGCTTAACTTGAGGTGCATCCTTCAGCTTGCTGACCTTCTCGCAGACCAAATTAAAGCGGCTGTGACGAGACATTACGCAGACTTGGGCTTCTGTCGCATTCACATCAGGCACAGAGACCTTCTGCTCAACAGCCCCCAAGGGCATCGCCGTCAGCCAACAAAACGAAGATCCCACAAGGGTCGGTAGAGCCAAGAGATTAAGAAGCAAGCGATTCATAGGGCCATCCTGAAATTAGCAGCGTGTATATCTAGCGTGTGTATCTATAAAGCGTTGGATAAATTTGCGGAACTGTAGAGAGTAATGTCAATAGACAGAGTAGTTTTAAATCTATTTCCCTACTACAGAGTACCTCCTTATCTCAACTCTGGGTCAGCACCATTCCTGAAGAAATCAGAAGAAAGCGCCCAAAACCACAATTAAAGAAGTCCATACCTACGCTGCCTGCTAATCTGATAAGTTTTACAAAACCTTCGCAGGGAAGCCATAAGATAATATGTCTTGAGTCAGAATAGCTGGATTTAAGCGAAGAACTGCGTTTTGAAGGGCAGAGTCTTGAAATCAAGAATAAACTGACTAAGATATCCACACTTCTTTCCTGGAGGGCATTTCAGCTATTTGCCTTGCTATATTTTGGATCCATTTAGGACACTCTCATAAGTATAAGTAAATCAAATTACCCCTAATGATTACGAATCCCATTCATCTTCTTTGCTTGGGGAGGTTGTAATGGTGGAGTTTTCCCGTAGTATCAAAAATGAGCCAAAAATCGTGCAGATAGATTTTAGAGCTTTTGTTTTAAAATTTCCCTGCGGACGTTAGGCACAAGTTTCAGAAAAACTGGCAGTCCTGCCTTTTCTAAATCTAAAGAGGAACAATTCAATGGCAACTTTTAAGGTTACTCTCGTCAACGAGGCTGAAGGCTTAAACAAGACGATCGACTGCGATGACGATACGTACATTTTAGACGCGGCGGAAGAAGCGGGTATTGACCTGCCTTACTCCTGCCGTGCGGGCGCTTGCTCCACTTGTGCGGGTAAAGTCACGGCTGGAACGATCGACCAGTCTGACCAATCCTTCTTGGATGACGACCAAATCGAAGCTGGTTTTGTGTTGACTTGCGTGGCTTACCCCACCTCTAACTGCACGATCGCAACTCACCAAGAAGAAGCACTCTACTAATGTTAGGCAGACTTAAATTGAGATTAAACTCTCTTATAGTTGTTTGACTTTGAGCTTAAGTCTGTCAGCTTCGTAGAATAATGGATTTAAGAGCGAGGGAAATCGGCACTGATTTTCCTCGCTTCTTGTCATCTACGCTGATTCCGTCTCTAGTTCTGATACAGTGTTTAACTACTCTGTTCCTTTTGCAGAGTGCTTCTGTTGTTCGGTGCCATTAAGCGTGATCGCAATCTATCCCGGTAGCTTTGACCCTGTTACTCTTGGTCATCTAGACATCATCGAAAGGAGTTCTCGGCTGTTCGATCGTGTGATTGTTGCGGTTGCCCACAATCCGAGCAAATCGCCCCTCTTCACTGTCTCTGAACGCACAGAACAAATCAATAAAGCCATCCATTATTTGCAGAATGTAGAGGTTGATAGCTTTGAGGGTTTGACTGTGACTTACGCCCAACAGCGGGAAGCCTGTGTTCTGATTAGAGGACTGCGGGCCATTTCGGACTTTGAAATGGAACTTCAGATGGCCCATACTAATAAAACGTTGATTGATTCGATCGAAACCGTTTTTTTAGTGACCTCGAATGAATATAGTTTTCTAAGCAGTAGTGTGGTTCGTGAAATTGCAAAATTTGGCGGCCCCGTAAATCATCTTGTTCCTAAACACGTTGCTCAGGATTTGCACCAATGTTACGCCAAAAAACAAACTCCCCCGATGGTAGAGCGTCCGACAGCGCCGACTCTGGTGCAACCAGTCTCGACATCCAACGAGAGCTAAATCGCCTAGAAGAGATGTTGCTTGATAGCCCTCGGGTGCCTCTCAGTCGCCGCACGATGATCGATGAAGAGACATTTCTCGACCAGCTAGATGTGATTCGGTTGAGCTTACCGGATGCCTTTGAGCAGGCCGAGGCGATTTTGCGACAAAAAGAAGAGATTTTGGCCCAAGCTGAGCAATATGCTCAAGAAATTATTGCAACGGCTGAGCAGCAAGCGTCGCAGATTCTCAATGAAACGGGAATCCTCCGTCAGGCAGAGTATGAAGCTCAGCAGCTCCGTCAACAGGTGCAGCAAGAGTGCGAACTTGCTCATGGTCAGACGATGGCGGAAGTCGAGCAATCTCGTCGTCAAGGTCTGCGGGATATCGAGGAAGTGCGGCGTGGTGCGATCGAGGAAGCGGAAGAAATCCAGCGCGGGGCCGATGAATACGCTGATAAAGTACTGCGGGATATGGAATCCAACATGGGTGAGATGTTGCGAATCGTCCGCAATGGCCGTCAGCAGCTTCGGATTAATCAACCGGACACCCGTGCCAAAAATGGTCGTCCCCAGCCTGCTGCGCCCCAGCCGGAGATTCGGAACAACACCGCTCTGCGATCGAATAACCGCCAACCTCAAGCTCAGAGGCGTTAGCTTCGTTGCTAGACCACCTCGGAATGAATTCCGAGGCTCATAGCGAAAGTCCGTTGAAACGGACTAAAAAGAGTGATTGAAGTCAAATCTTAAACCTGTTGAAACAGGTTGAAGA
>JANMIS010000413.1:0-1310 GCA_031375925.1 Synechococcales cyanobacterium OTE_70_concoct_197_sub | reverse complement strand
CAGCGTAAACTCATTCGTCTTGAAGAGTTGAAATATCTCCGCCAAACCTGTCCCCATAATTATCTCAATCAAGTCCTCGAATGCATTGAATCTGGCAAACATGTGGTGATTGAATTTGGGTCTCAATCCAATTTGTTATCTTACATGTTGGCAACCAATATCATTTCTCGGCGTATCCATTCTGCCTACGTCCGTAAAGCCGAGCATTTTTTGCAGACTAAAAATATTCTCGATCGCCCCCGTCAACTCATGATTACCATTGAAGAAGCCCATCGATTTCTTGATCCTGCAACGGTAGGAGAAACTATTTTTGGGACGATCGCGCGGGAAATGAGAAAGTTTTTTGTAACGCTATTAGTGGTGGATCAGCGACCCTCTGGAATTGATAATGAAGTCATGTCGCAGATCGGAACTCGCATCACGGCACTCTTGAACGATGAGAAAGATATTGAAGCGATTTTTACTGGGGTTTCGGGCGGGCAGGCTTTGCGATCGGTCTTAGCAAAGCTCGATTCTAAGCAGCAAGCACTTATTTTGGGCCATGCAGTGCCGATGCCTGTCGTGATCAAAACTCGCGCCTATGATGAGAAGTTCTATGGTGAGATTGGCGATACGGATTGGCAGAAAATGCCGGATGTACCATTACTGGCAGCCGCCGCCAGTGCAAAGGCTGATTTGGGATTTTAGTCAACGTTAACAGGTTAACTTCTCCAGACGGTTGTTCTCATAATGTCAAAGTGTCGATCGTAGGTCCAGACGGGTAGGCTGAGGCGATTGGATAGAATTGCAGTACTGGCATCAAATAGTGTAATAGTCTGGTCGGGCAATCGCTTAAGAAGTTGTTGGGCTTGCTGATAATCTTCGATCGTTAGATTGATCAAATCAGCACCTTTATGGATTTCTTGAATAAATCTTGATGCGGCGGAGATGCCTAAACGTTTGAGAATGAGGCTGTGTGATTCGAAAAGGACAGGATAAGGAACGATGACTGAAAGGTCGGATTGACTCAATGTTTCGAGTTGTTGACGGGCAGTCGAATAGAAACGATCGCTTTTATCATAGGCTGCGTAGAGAGGACCCGTATCCGCTATCACTCCTCTCATGGGTTTTGGGCTTCGAAAAATGCTTGATCGTGATGGAGTGCGGTGTCGTGATAACCGCTGCCTCTCTATATTGCAGTACTGTACTTCAGAGCTTGGGTACCCAAAGGATGCTCACTAACCTTGATTTGAGTTTAGCAACTAACCTTCGCCTAGATAGCATTGTGGCTCTTTTATTCTGTGGTTTTGCGTCAAAAATTTTGGCGGGGA
>JANMIS010000396.1:0-12009 GCA_031375925.1 Synechococcales cyanobacterium OTE_70_concoct_197_sub | reverse complement strand
TTTCTTCTAATCGAAGATGTCGGCAAAGTCTATCCCACAAAAAAAGGCGACTACACTGTCCTCGATGGTGTGAACCTTACCGTCAAAGAAGGCGAATTCGTCTGCGTCATCGGTCACTCCGGCTGCGGCAAATCCACGCTTCTCGACATGGTTTCAGGTTTCAATACACCCACTAGCGGCAAAGTGTTGCTCAACGGGAAGCCCATCACAAAGCCCGGACCCGATCGCATGGTCGTCTTCCAAAACTACTGTCTCCTCCCCTGGAAAACCGTCTACGAAAACGTCAACCTCGCCGTCAGCGCCGTCTTCCCTGAAAAAAGCAAAGCCGAACGCGACGAAATCACCCGCGCCAACCTTCACATGGTAGGACTCGACGAAGCCATCGACAAAAAGCCCGGTCAAATCTCTGGCGGAATGAAACAAAGGGTTTCGATCGCCCGCGCCCTATCCATTCGCCCTGAAATCCTGATTTTAGACGAACCCTTCGGAGCACTAGATGCCATCACCAAAGAAGAACTCCAAGAAGAGCTGCTAGATATCTGGGAAGAGCATCGCATCACCGTAATGATGATTACCCACGACATCGACGAAGCGCTCTTTCTGTGCGATCGGCTCGTCATGATGAGCAACGGTCCCTCCGCAAAAATAGGCGAAATCCTGGAGATCCCTTTCGATCGGCCTCGGGTTCGAGAAACTGTCATGGAAGATCCCCGCTACTTCAAACTACGAAACCAAGCCCTCGACTTCCTCTACAACCGTTTTGCCCATCACGAAGATTAAATCTTCCACAACCTGAAAACCGCTAGGTTCGCTTTCAGAACTTAGCGGTTTTTAGAATGAATAGAGCCTAGAATCACAAACTAATTTCGACTTAGCAATTCGAGGTTACTAGCCACCACTTTCGGCAAGTGCGCCGACAAATCAGGCTGGTCTTCTCCAATATCAATGACCATTCCTTCCCGAGCCAAACAAGCACCAGGATAAGCAGACTGGACTTTCATTTCCACCAATTCAAGAAAATCATCGCTATGGTCTGGATCGTGATGAAACATTACTGGGTGCTTCACTTGAGCAACTTCAGCTAATCGCAACGCCTCTTGCCAGGTAGAGTGCCCCCAACCCCGCTTTGAATATTTTGCATCGTGGTACTCTTCATCGGTGTAGCAGGCATCGTATACCAGTACATCGGCATTGCGACAAAGGTAAACCAGATTTTCATCTAGATGATCGGCGTAGTGCTCTGTGTCAGTTGCATAGACTGCACTACGCCCATTCCAACTCACGCGGTAGCCAAGGGCCGTATTGGGGTGGTTGAGTGCACCCATCTCCACGGTGACCCCATTCCCTAAGTCGATAACCTGACCAGGGGCCACATCATGAAATTGTAGATCGGCCTGCATAATCTGCATGGGCACAGGAAAATTGGGATGGAGCATCTGGTCGCTGAGACGCTGACGCATGGTGGCCCCATTTGGCGCGACACCGCCATAGATATGGAAGCGATTCGCCGGGACAAAGGCCGGACGGAAGAACGGAAACCCCTGAATATGGTCCCAGTGGGAATGGCTAAAAAACAGATGAGCCTCAATGGGCGTCTCTTTTAGAAGCTGCTGCCCAAAGACCCGCAGCCCCGTGCCACCGTCAAAGATGAGACGTTTACCTGCAACCCGCATTTCGACACAAGAGGTGTTGCCTCCGTACCGTACGGTGGATGGCCCTGGAGTCGCTACACTTCCGCGAACGCCCCAAAACTGAACTGCAAATTCTGTAGAGTGAACCATTTCCCGACTCTTAATCCGCTTAACGCAGCAATGATGAACACGTAGGTTGGGCTAGTAAGTATAGCTTCCCGAAAGAAGTCATTACCTCCGCCGTGAGACGTGACTTTACTTCTCGTGCTTATCCTACCCAGGGAAGGTGAATCACTCCCATTTCTACAAAAATAGGTCTAATCGCTGCCTGCGGTCGTTGTTTTTGAAAGCACCCGATTTTGATCAAACAAAAACTTATGAAAAAGCAGCACAGTAAGTAGCTCTATCATCTAGCTCTACTACTGTGCTGCTTTATATAGAAAGTGTCTGTGATCTAGACCCCATTTAAATTGGGTTTACTGAGCAGCTTTGATACATTTTTCAACCAGAGGCAAGACTGTTTCAACATCCTTCCAACCTAAGACTTCGACGGCTTTCTTTTCCAGGTTTTTGTAGGTTTTGAAGAATTCGGCGATTTCGTCAAGGCGATGCTGAGGGATGTCTTTGAGAGACTTCACATGACTGTAACGAGGGTCTTTGTCGGGGACGCAGAGGATTTTTTCATCCCGATCGCCGCCGTCAATCATCTCCATCATGCCAATGGGGCGTGCAGCAATGACGCAGCCTGGGAAGGTTGGTTCATCCATGATGACCATGCCATCCAACGGGTCGCCGTCATCTGCCAAGGTATTGGGGATAAAGCCGTAGTCATAGGGGTACATGACCGACGAAGACAGGACACGATCGAGGGCGAAGGCATTGAGGTCTTTGTCGAATTCGTACTTATTTTTGCTTCCGGCTGCAATTTCGATCAGCACGTTGAGTAAGCCGGGTTTGGGCTGGGCGGGAATACGGGTGAGGTCTACCATGAATGCTTCTCTGATATTTTACGGATCTTTTGAGTTACCGAATTCGATTGTAGGGGAAGTCTGAGTATATCTACTAAATTTCTGAGTGCCTTATTTCTAGTTAGGCCAGTCGTTCTCTACTGTTGTTTTCTTTAATTATCGATCATGGTGCATCTAAGTACTTCATTTTGTGCTGCTTGCCTGCTGGGGACAATCTCTCTTCCAGTGTGGCTAGCTTCCCCTAAAGCGTCTGCTGTGGGGGCTGATTTTAGTCCACTGGAGAAGCTGCTGAAGGCCGAGCAGTGGTCGGCGGCAGCGGAAGAAACCCAGGATGTGGTGTTTCAGATTTCGCGAAAGAATGCTCATCCTACGATCGGTCAGGACATGCTCACGGCTCAGTCTGTGGAGAATTTTCCCTGCAAAGACATTAAATCATTAGATTTACTTTGGCGCAAGTATAGTCAAGAGAGATTTGGCTATCGATCGCAGCTTTTGGCGGTGAAGCGTCAGTCAGTTGAGTTGAAATACGAGATGCTGCGGGAGTCTCCAGAACTCTGGTCGCAGTTAGCATCTGGGCTAGGCTGGCAGGCTTGGCAGGAGCGAACGGAGGAGTCGCCGGAGGTGAAGCGATCGGTGGATGTGCCGGAGGGAAATTTCCCGCTGCCCGTGCGATCGACGGCGGACTTTGGGGATGCTGCGGTGGTACGGGGCGAGAAGGCTGTTTTCGGGATGAGCTTTCTGGCGCGATCGAAGCAGTGTGGCGTGGAGTAGGTCTTCCGGTTAGAGATTCTGCTGGATTTCAGCGACCTGCTCAGTAGATAACCCCACGATCGTTGCGACTTGATCTGCGGTCATGCCCGATCGTAGGAGATTGATCACAGCTTGATTCATCTGAGCCTCGGCGCGATCGGCGCGTTGCTGCTGCTCTTCAGCGCGTTGCTGCTGCTCTCTGGCGATCAGTCGTTGCTGTGCCGCAAGCAGGGCTTGCTGTTGGGCGAAGTGGTCGAGTTCGATCGAGGTGAGAAACTTGCGCCCGTCAGGACGATAGATCTCTAGTTCGCCATTAACTTGAGCAAAACGGATTTGGAGTCTGGGGCTGATCCAGCCGTCCATATCGGGGATGGCAACGAGCCGATCGTCCACTCGTAGCCAACCTTTAAGCCGCAGCCTGTCGGGATCAAAGCTGTAATATTCCTCAACGCCGTGGGTTTCATAAAATTTGCGCTTTTCTTCCATTTCGGGCGCAAAGTTACTGGGCGATAGGATTTCAAAGGTCACTTGGGGAGCGATATTATTTTCTTTCCATTGTTTGTAGGAGCCACGATCGCCCTTCCCAGGACCAAAAACGACCATGGTGTCTGGTGCAAGGCAGGTGCTATTATCGCCTTCGATCGGATACCACAATAGATCTCCAGCAACAAACACATGGGCCATCGCCGCAAACCAAATTTCCAAATTCTCCTTGATCATGACAATCAATTTGAACTGTTTGGTGTTGTCGGCCATGGGTTTTCCATCTGATTCTGGATAGTGAATTTCGGTCTCAGGGTTGAGTCCTGGTTGCTTGGTGAAGGTCATCGTTTCGAATCGCTCCGATCGAAAGAGTCTATCTATTCTAACGCTTAAAAGCTAGTGACGATCGCATTGGTGGGACAGGTTGGGATGCACTGTTCACAGACGATGCAGCGCGATCGGGTGAAGACAAGCATTGCCGTTTCGGGGTCTAGGGTGAGGGCTTCTGTGGGGCAGACGCCTGTGCAGAGTCCGCAGTGGACACAGAGGTTTTCATCGATGGAGATTTCGCGGCTGGCGAAGGAGACGTTGATGTCTTGGGTGCGCATCCAGTCGATCGCGGCATCTAGGGCATCAATGTCGCCGGAGAGTTCGACGACGAGTTTGCCGATTTGGTTGGGGGCGACTTGGGCGCGGATGATGTTGGCGGCGACGTTGAAGTCTTTGGCGAGGCGATAGGTGACGGGCATCTGGACGTAGCGACGTGGGAAGGTGAGGGTGACGCGCTTTTTCACGGGAACTTTGGGTGTTTAGGAGAATGGTTTACTATGGGTTTTAGTCTAGAGCTTGTCCTTCTGATATTGCTATGCAAGATACCCGTCTCAATCGTATTTTGACGGAATCTGGTACTCGTATTGAGACTTGGTTCCAAAATCCCTGGCGTCGCTTTGTGGCGATCGCAATCACGTTTCTAGGTGGCTTTTTTCTGGGAAATCTGGTGACGACGACGACGGGGCAGTCGGCTCAATACGATGGCGTTGTGTCACTTGTATTGTTGTCATTAGTGGAGTCGGTGAATTGGATTGCTTATCGGGGAAGAGCATTAGTGGCCCGATCGCTTTGGTTAGAAAGTTTGAATATGTTGAAAGTTGGGTTTACCTATGCCCTGTTTTTGGATGCGTTGAAGTTGGGCAGCTAGGTGATTTCTAAGAAAAAGAATACGTAAATTGCTAGAATTGTAGCCACTATCTCATTATTAGCCGGTTGGAACAAAGCAACCAGATAGAATCACAAGATTGTAGTTAATCGATTCAACACATCAATTTTTACAATAAAGCCTGCACCAAAATCCGTAGCAGCGCCTCTAATTCATCTGGGACCAAATATAGCTTCGTATTTTGCATGATCAGCCGATCGCTCCGATGCAACTGCCCAAACATCCACACCTCCCCAGTTGTCACAGCCCCCAATAAAATGGGCTGATCGGTCTTCTCAGACTGATCAAGTGCAATTAACTCGACTGCCAATTGTTTAAACCCTTTGACCAAATCAGCTTGTTTTGCCTCGATAATCAAAAGTTGCTGACTATGATAGAGATAGTAATCCAGCGTCCCTTTGAGCCAATTTGTTACATTTAGCGGATATTCAATTCTGACCTGTGCGAAGGACAATTCAGCAGCATCCATTACGATCGGAGCAATAAACGTTTCCCGTCTAGCTGCTTCACTCGATAAACTGACATAATTCAAACGCTGTCGCAATTGCTGTGCTAACCGATCGCACCCCGGAAGCAAGCCCTGAAATTGCGCCAAATTTACCTGCGATCGTTTCAATCGATATCCAAACTCCGCCAGAATATCCTCAATTTCGTAAGGCATTTCATAATAGCTACGAAAGGTATAGGACTGTTGTGCATCAAGGATTTTGGAAATACTCATGATAAAACCTATTTGCAGGAATTAAATTATAGCGGTTGACATTGAGGACAAAAGTGGGCCGATCGGCCTGCGAGTTTGAGGCGTCCGATCGTCGTTTTGCAGACTCGGCAAGCCTCTTTATCTCGTCCATAAACCCAAGCCTGGGAACCATAATTACCATTTACGCCTTCAACCGTACGGTAATCTCGCAGCGTCGTCCCACTCGCCGCAATGCTGGCTTCTAAGACTTCAATCACATGCTTCCGCAGCGTTGACAATTGATTTGGCTTTAGCGTTGCACAATAGGTTAATGGATTGATTCCTGATAAAAACAGCGACTCATCTGCGTAGATGTTTCCCACGCCTGCTACAAGCGATTGGTCTAGCAATGCATTTTTGATTGGACGTTTACGGTTTCGCATCCAATCGACTAAGTATTCATCGGAAAACGCCTCATCAAACGGCTCTGGTCCCAATGCCTTCAAGCCATGCATCACCTCGGGCGGCGCGATTCCCGGCGGCACCCACCAGATCTGTCCGAAGGTGCGCTGATCGACGTAGCGTAGTTCCCGATCGCCCAGAAAAAAACGCACCCGAGTGTGTTTTTCCAGCGTCACCTCCGGCCTTGTCCACAGCGTCTGTCCCGTCATTCGCAAATGCACCCCCAAATGACCTGCGCCATCTGCTAATTCGCCGATTAAATACTTGCCTCGTCGGTGCCAGGTTTTGAGTTGGGTGTTCACAAGTCCCGCTTTAAATGCCTCAATGTCAGGATGAGCGATCGTACGATCGAGCAGCACTTCCACTCCGGTAATGGGCTGATCTAACGTCGTATTGTTCAACCCACGCCGTACCGTTTCAACTTCAGGTAACTCAGGCACAGCACTACACTCCCGATCCAATGTTCTATTCGATCGTACCGCGAAACCCACGCCAATTCCATTCAGCCATTCAAGTCCTTAATCCCGGTAAAATCAGCAATCACCTGCGCCAGTCCATAGGTGACTCGGGAAAGACGATCGTAATCCAAATTCTCGGATTTATCATCAATCTGATGATAGTGCGGATCTCGATAATTTGCCGTATCCGTCACCATAATCGCCGGATAGCCCATCTGCCAAAATGACCAATGATCCGACCATCCAACTCCCGGAATGCCATTGGGTAATGCCGCCCCTTCAGAGGGGAACTTGGCCTTAAGCCGAAAGTCATGCAGGGCCGTGCGAACCACTTTGCGCGAATCCACATTGCCAATAAAACTAATAAAGTTGCCCACTGAAGGATAAAACAAACTCAGCGGTGCAGGATAGGGCTGACTGCCGGGACGATCGGAGTAATAGCCCATACTTTCCAAACTCAGCATCGCCATAATGGTCTCACCCTTAGCTTTGGCTTCTTTTGCATAGACCAAACTGCCCATCTGATCAGTCTGAAAAAACGGCGGTTCCTCATTCACAAATTGTACAAACCTCAACGTCCGGGCGGGTTTAGACTGAGCAAAATATTTGGCGAGTTCTAAGGTTGCAGCACTCCCAGAAGCATTGTCATTCGCCGCAGGGCTGAGATAGGCAGAGTCGTAATGGGCACCAATCAAAATAATCTGATCAGGCCGATCGCTGCCTTTAATTTCCACTTCTAAGTTGTCGTAATCCTTCCCTTCAATTTGATAGCGCTGACGACGAACTTCGTAGCCCACGCCTTTGAGTTCAGTTTCCAGAAATTGCGCGGCTTTTTGCAAACCGTCGTAGTTGAGATAATTACGCCGTCCGATCGTCCCCGCTAACCTCGTGACATCCGATCGCAGCGCCGATCGCAATTGAATCTCATCTGAATTCAAATCAGGCAAACTCCCACTAAAGGACGTTCCCGGCATCCAAATCATTAGAAAATAAATTACAGTTAATCCGATGGAGATGACTGCGGCCAGAATAGAGAGCCTGATTTTTGTATATTGGTCGATTGTTTTCATAGTTAAGTTCGTCCCATAAATTCATGAATAGTCCTGAAATTAAGCTCGATCGTTCAGTTCTTAGTTATTCTCAGAGAATGATCAATTTTAATCTAACTTCTTTCAAAAATCTATCTTAAGAGTGAATGTTGGTATATTTTACGCACCTCTAACAATAAAAAGTATATTGATTTACTTGATTTAGCCTGTCAATCTATATTCCTGTGATACAAGTTCATGTAGGTTGACTTGGTTTTGGTTTTAAACCTCTAATTCAATCAATTTCATTGAACTTTCAACATTAATAAGGAATCAGAAATTTATGATGACTCACCATAAAATGTTTTTGAGCTTTGCAGGTTTAGCAGCTATTTCCTTAGGAAATCCTGCTGTGGCTGCTGTGGATAATCCCGGAACACCGATCGCGCCTATCACCCAAGCCAAGCCTCAGATCATGTCTGACGTCGTTCCCCAGACGACTTGTAAGTTGGCGCTGATCGCGCAAGCGGAGAATACTACAGCTTACGGTCAAGAAAAAGTGATAGGCCGGGTGTACAGCGTACTGGGTAATAATGTCTATATGGAACTGGACAATGGCTCAACCTATGTTGCCAACTTGAGCCGATGGGAACGAGGCAAGCTGGGCAATATTATTGGTCGGCGTTTGGTCGTGACGCCTTACTATTGCAATCGCGCCAACTTGGATACAACCCTCTATTTCACCCCGGCGAAAGCGATCGAAGTGCCTCCACTGACCTTCAGTAATTCCACCCCGACAATGCCTCCTTTGACCCCACGCACCGAAGCGCCTGTTGAACAAGCGCCGACTCAAGAAATGCCTGTTCAAGAAGCACCCAAGGAAATTATTCCTCAGACTTGGTAAGGATTTTAAGAATTATTTTCAAAATTTCTGAGCTTTAGTTTAGAAATTCGCGGATTTTCTAAAAAAGTAATGTACAACGTAGGGAACTCATTCATGGAAATGGGGTTCCCTATTTTCATAGGCAGGATTAAACAATTATCTCGCGTGAGGATTAGCATGGGGCGGTTGAAAGTAGAGCGGTTAAAAGCTCAATATACTCTGAGGATGCTGTTAGCAATGCTGCTGGCGATCGGGGCACTAAATGGGAAGGCGATCGCCCAAACTTCCCCCGCAACGCCCGCAGTCCCGATTCCCGTTGTCACGCCCGTGGAAGACCCCATTCGGCTGGTGGTGCAACGGGGAAAGCGGCGGGTCATCGTCTATCGCGGCAAAACGGTGGTAGCTAAATATCCGCTTGCTGTGGGTAAAAAAGGTTGGGAAACGCCGATCGGGAGTTTTACCGTCCTGACGAAAGAGAAAAATCCGATCTTCAAGAGTTTTAAGACTGGGGCGATCATTGAGCCAGGACCGGATAATCCTCTGGGGGTCCGCTGGATCGGAATCTGGACCGATGGCAAGACTCAACTCGGGTTTCATGGCACAGACCAGCCTGAATTGATCGGCAAAGCGGTCTCCCACGGCTGTCTGCGAATGCACAACAAAGATGTCACGGCACTTTATGAGTATGTGCAAATGGGGACGGTGGTGATCGTGGAAAAATGAGGCGGTGCGCACAGCAGAAAAAATGGCCCTGTTCTTTTCTGCTGTCCTCTTGCTAAATTCTACAAAATCTGTGATTATCTATAGGCTTCACCGGGGTAACTGGCGCAATCGGTAGCGCATCGGACTCTTAATCCGCTGGTTCTGGGTTCGAGTCCCAGGTTACCCATTCTATGTATGAAATTTAGACGATCGATTTTGGATTGGGGTAGCTGTGCATTTATTAATTCCTGCGGCGGGTTCGGGGCGAAGGATGGGCAGCGATCGTAATAAGCTGTTGCTGCCTGTTCAGGGCAGGTCGATTTTTGCTTGGACCTTGTTAGCGGTTGAAGCCTCGGACAGTATTGACTGGATTGGGGTGATGGGTCAGCCCCATGACTTTGAGGATTTTCGGGCGATCGTGGCAGACCTAGCTCTAACCAAACCTGTGGTATTCATTCCTGGCGGCAAGACTCGTCAAGAGTCGGTTTATGAAGGCTTAAAGGCGCTGCCTCAGGATGCAAATCAAGTTTTGATTCATGATGGTGCACGATGTTTAGCGACGGCAGACCTGTTCGATCGCTGTGCAGCATCTTTGGAAACAGTGGATGGAATGATTGCGGCGATCTCGGTGAAGGATACGATCAAAGTTGTGGATTCAGAATTGCTAATTCAAGACACGCCCGACAGGTCTAATCTTTGGGCAGCGCAGACCCCTCAAGGGTTTCGGGTTGATTTGTTAAAGCAATGCCATGCGGAGGCCCTGCAACAGGGCTGGGAAGTGACAGATGATGCGGCTTTATTTGAAAAATGTGGTTTGCCTGTGAAGATTGTTCAGGGTGAAGAAACCAATCTCAAAGTCACGACGCCTGTAGATATGACGATCGCAGCGTTTATTTTGGGCGATCGATCGCAGCACCGGACTTTTGCCATAGGCAACGCTCCGCGAACGACTCCGCTCAGTCCTCAACTTGGCATTTAGATTGGCATTTAGATTGGCATTTAGTATTGCATCGATCGACCGCACAGAACGTTAGAATTAAGGCGCTCCACTCATCTAGCAATTGGCTCAACTTTGCGAATCAATCTCTATGCTTCAGATTTCTAACCAACTCAGCATACCCCTCAGCGAAATTGAGATTAGCGCCATCCGATCGCAAGGAGCCGGGGGCCAAAACGTCAACAAAGTGGCCAGCGCCATTCATCTGCGATTTGATATTCACGCCTCATCGTTGCCCGATCGCTACAAAACCCGACTCCTCAATCTTCGCGACAAACGCATCACCACAGACGGCGTGATCGTGATCAAATCCCAAGAACATCGGAGCCAAGAACGCAATCGCGCCGAAGCCTACGATCGTCTCCGTCAGCTCATTTTAAGCATCACAACCATCAAGCTCCCTCGAAAATTAACCCAACCCAGTCGTAGCCAAATCAGGCATAGACTCGAAGAAAAAAAACACCGATCGGAACTAAAAGCCTCTCGCAAACCCGTCGAAGAATAAGCAATCCCCAAACATTTCGTCAAACCCCAATCCAAAATCTAAAATCTAAAATCTAAAATCCCTATGTCTCCGATCGAAAACCTCACCCAGCTTACCCAACTTTTTAAAACCATGGAGAAAGCTCTCATTGCCTACTCCGGTGGCATCGACAGCACCCTAGTCGCCAAAGTTGCCTACGACGTTTTGGGCGATCGGGCCATCGCCATCACCGCCAACTCCCCCTCACTGCTGCCCGAAGACCTCGAAGACGCCAAAACCCAAGCCCAAGCCATCGGCATTCACCACGAGATTGTTTCTACCCACGAAATGGACAACCCCGACTACACAAGCAACCCCACCAATCGCTGCTATTTCTGCAAAAGCGAACTCCACGATACGTTAAAACCCATGGCGATCGATCGAGGCTTTGGCTACGTCGTTGATGGCGTCAATGCCGACGACCTGCAAGACTATCGCCCCGGCATCCAAGCCGCCCAAGAACGCGGTGCCCGGTCTCCCCTTGCCGAACTCGGCATCAGCAAACTCGAAGTCCGCGAACTCTCACGCCATCTCAATCTCCCCTGGTGGGATAAACCCGCCCAACCCTGCCTCAGTTCCCGGTTTCCCTATGGCGAAGGCATTACCGTGGAAAAACTTCAGCGAGTGGGCCGATCGGAACTCTACTTGCGTAAGCTCGGCTGGCAAAACCTACGGGTCCGATCGGACGGCGACACAGCCCGCATCGAAATTCCCTCCGACCAAATTCCCACCTTCATCCTCAACACCGACCTCCCCCACCTCATCACCCAGTTCAAAAGCTTTGGATTTCTCTGCATTACCCTCGACCTCGAAGGCTACCGCAGCGGCAAGCTCAACGACGTCCTCTTAAACGCAGGCTCCAACGTCACCCAGCCGTCACTAATCTGAATATTCCGGATTAAATTCCAGATTATCAGCCACAATACTCAAATCTCTCTGTTTGAAGCGTTAAATCGACGGCATTGTACCGGATTCAGTCTCAAAGCCCCAGAAGAGTAGAAAGTCGTCATTTGCAACGATTTCTATTTGCACATGACGGATTTTTGAGAACTAACGCGCTTCGAGAGATTAAGAAAAATGCATCTACCTGTCACAAGTCTGGGTACCATACTTCAGAATAAAGCTTCATCCCTTTCCAGTTTTTCCTGCACTTCATCCCTAGCTTCCGTGGCAATTCCACACGACCCCCATTCTCCGGACGCCACTGCAACCCCAGCCGCCCAAAAAGC
>JANMIS010000388.1:0-2196 GCA_031375925.1 Synechococcales cyanobacterium OTE_70_concoct_197_sub | reverse complement strand
CGATTCGATGCCGCGTCGCTACCGATTTGAACGATCTCAAGATCGCGACCTTCGTGCGTCGTTCCAATTTTTGAAATCTTGACTGCGGTATGTTTCCGTATTTTACCAAGCAGTTTTTCGAGATCCGATATTCGGTACGGTTCTACCCGTGCTATGTACAATGAACCGCCGCCCAAGTTGACTTGAAATCCAACCCGACCGTCGGAGGTAGGATCCATCGGAATCGACATCCAATTCACACCGTCTTCTGATATGACAGCGGCCTTCAATTCGCGGGCGACCGAAGATGCTACACCGTTCCAAACGTTGTCGAGATTGTTGAGCTCGACTCGAACATCGGCATTGGGCTTGCCCACCAAACGAAAATGAAAATGCCCAGCAGCGCGATTGGGGCTAGAACGTTCGTTGTCATAAATGAGATGCAGCTGCAGTGTCTTTGCGGAATCAATCTCGTACCACAACGGAGATGCATTTTCGAAGCTGATATCCACAAAGTCGATTGACGGCTTTAATGACAACTGCGGAGTTTCGATCGACGCCCCTTGACCATGAGCGGATTTGCTGGCTGATTGTACAAAGGCTAGAGCGGTTAGAATCGCAACACAACGAATAGTACACATTCGACTTACCCCAATTTTTGATCGCGTTTCTTTCCACTTGCTTCGGCAAGTCTTCGCCCCATTTCGGAGTCTACGATGAGAGTCTGCAATCGACGTTCACGCGTTTCTTGACGTTTGGCGCTCGTTACCCAATGGGTTGCAACGCGACGATAGCCGGGTGGCTGTTTTTCCCAAAAGGCCCATGCAGTTGGATTGCTCTGAAACGTTGCCATCAGCACTGCGTCGAACTCCACGGTAGCTTGTTCAAACGAATAGACACCAGTCCGATCTAGTCGTCGAGCATTAAAGGCTGCGATTCCGGCTGGCTGCATTCGACCGAGATCTGTCAATCGCGTCACATGATTGACATTGACCAGACTCCAAATGCTGTTGGGTTTGCGTGGGGTAAAACGATTCGTGTAGCTCTCGTCGTCAACCTTTTTTCGAACCCCATCGATCCAACCCCAACACAACGCTTCATCGAGCGCTTCGGGATAAGTGACCGCCGTTTTGTCGCAGTCTTTGCGATAGAAGCCAATGTACAATTCGGTCTCGCTCTTGCTCTTGGTTCGGAACCAACGACGAAGCTCAGTGATGGTCTTATAAAATCGAACGTCCAACTAAATCGCTCCTTGCTTATATTGGACCTGACAATGGAACTACAACGAACAGTATACTTTAGCCTCCGATGCGAGCGTGTAATAATGACCTTCAGTAGTAAACCTTGGCTGTTAAAAAATCGGTAGGAACGTGCTTTTATCGTGGATCCATTTTGTGCCCTTGACCTGCCTGGGAATCAATTGCAGCAATCTCCGGCTGCACTATAATTGAGGCGGAGTTCTTCAACCGGTATAGATTCGAAAGATTATCGACGTAACGCAAAGGTCGAGATGATGGCACGTGATGATGATGACGATTCTTTGCCGCCTTTGGGCGACAACACGCAAAAGTTTCTTGAGGATGCTAAGAAAGGAAAGAATCGAACGTTCTTACTTGTTTGTAAAGGGAACAAGGTTAAGTATTTAGCTGTCAATAAAAAGCCGGTAAAAAAGTCGGAACTGAACGAAGCGAAAAAATTGGGATATAAGGGTGACGGCTTCTTCGGTGTTGTCACTGGAAAAGGAATGGATCTTGTTTTCAATCTGTCAATCGCAGATGGGTACACATCCGAACCGATTAAAGACAAAGCTCTCAAGGATTTCTTGGAGGAGAAAGCGAATTTCAAGTGCAAGCCAACGATTCTGATCGTTGCAACGCTGCCAGATATTCCGTTTGACGACGAGGATTTGGCCCATCCCCTAGTCGCGCGGTTTGTTGGTCTGAGCGAGCGGATATCCAGTGTCATGGATGTCAGGCCAGAAGCAGAAGCTGAATTGAAGAAGTCCGTAGCCGAAATTCGTCTATTGCTTCTGGAAGGGGACTTCAAGGCAGCGGAACCACTTGTTGATGCATTGCCCAATCGACTTCAAGTACTACTTAACGGTGGCTCATCCGCAACACTGCCAACATCTCGCGTGGAGCCTCCTACACCTACCCAACAGGTCGACAACGATGCTTTGAAAGCCAAGCTACAGGCGGCGTTGAACAAGCTGGTGCC
>JANMIS010000359.1:0-3930 GCA_031375925.1 Synechococcales cyanobacterium OTE_70_concoct_197_sub | reverse complement strand
AGAGACGCAGCTACGTGAAAAACAGTTTGGAAACAGAGCCTAGCAACATGGCTCGCGAACTGGTGTACCGGAGGCTCGCATCAAGCGATGGTGAGCGGTATTAGGTAGGAAAAATTAGAAATCACCTAAAAGCAAATTTTGCTCGTTCAGGACGGAGAACTCTGTTTTGAATAGCCTTGATTGTGAAAATAGGCACAATCGGCACGAATGGATCGATCGGTGTGACCGTAACTGTCAGAGTCGATGGACATATTCACTCGCTTTCGGCTAAATTTCGGGCGTCCTTGGCTGTTTCTCTGGATTGATCAATAACATTGCTTAAGATAGAGGGCAGTTCAAAGGCTTCTCAAGAAAAAAGCAGACCAAGATGGATACGATCCGACCGAATCAAGATACTTCCGCCGCACCACCACAAGTGAATTCGGGCGTTTCCAGTCCAGATCTAATCAAAATTTTGATCAGGTGGAAATGGCTTCCAATTTTGGGTTCCTTGGTTGGTGCTACCATAGGTTTCTTGTACTTTGGTCAACTACCTCAACAATATCGCGCTCTTGCGCAAGTTCAGGTGGTGTCGCCAGCTCGCGAAATACAAATCGCAAATACATTCAATCAGCAATCGTTAAATGATCAAGGCTCGCGAAGCGATGAATTGATCGTAGTGCAAAGTTCTGCCGTTCTAACTAAAGCTGTTGATATTGGTCGTCTTACGCAACATCGAAAGCTGGCTGGGAAGTCCGCTGAGCAAATCGTTCGCATGCTTCGAAATCCGAAGCTTTTAGAGGTGCGTCTTGGGTCAAAGGACCCGAACAGCGACATTATTCAAGTTGCAGTGACCACGGACGATGCAGAACTTTCGGGTGACATCGTTCAAGCGGTTGTCAGTGGTTACGAGGAATTTGTAACGGGAAATATCAAAAATTACACCAAAGAGGCCCTCGCTGCTCTTACCAAATTCGGAGATGAGTACGAAAAAAATCGTTTGGCCGCGAAAACAGAAATCGCCAAACTAAATGCGAATCCAAATCTCATCATGAAAGATGGTCGACCTCACGATCCCGTTGCTGATACTGTCTTAGCGCTCAATGAGAAAGTTCGGTCACTCGACGCACAAACGCGAAATATCGAAGCCGTATTGAAACAAGTTGATGACGGGCGAAACGCCAAGCGGTCTGTCGAGCAGCTGCTTAAACTGATTTCCTCGTACACCGACAACATTGAATTCAGAGAAGACACTACTGTTACCAACTTCCAAAATAAAATGAGCGCTCAATTGGCAGCACTGGAAGCTTTTGAGCAAGACAAGGTCATTCCGGTTCGGTCCGAGCTCGCTCTCTATATGGAACAGGCAAAAGGCGAGTCTCACCCAAGCGTGGTCGCAACGAAGAATCGACTCGCGAAATTGGAAGAAGAGCTTGTCCGTAGGCAAGAAAGACTAAAGCAATATGAGACGGACACACCGACTCAGAAGGCGGATACCCCAACCATGGAAAGTCGTTTGGACATTTCGATTGGTGCATTGAAGGAATCGCTCAATGCAATTGCATTTGAAAAGAATGACTGCAAACAAGAAATAGAAGCACTTCGAGAAAGGATGCAAGAAAACCAAGCTGCAATCAGCAAATACGCTCTTAGCGTCGCTGAGCTGGAAGCTGTTAGCGAAGTTTCTACTCAAATTAGCGAAAACCTAAGGAAGCTTTCTTTGGGATCGGAATATGGCCAAAAAACAGTAACTCGCCTTGAACTTCCTCAGATCGGTACCTTCAATGGGCCCTATTGGCTGAAGTATCTTGGGGGCGGCGCGGTTCTTGGTTTCATTGCCTTTGCCGGACTTGCTTATCTGCTCGAAATGGCCGATCGGTCATACAGAAATCCTGAGGAAATCGCGACGGACTTAGGGATGCCTATCATTGGTCACTTGCCCCTTGCAACCATCTCGCGTGTGGATCGTATCGATGACAAAGTCGATAGCTCTGTTGTTACTCTGCATAAAGCGAGATCGCCTATTAGCGAAGCTTTTCGCGGAATTCGGACTGGTCTATTCTTCGGATGTCAACAAGCTGGCGTGAAGGTCATTCAAGTTACGAGTCCTGTTCCTGGTGACGGTAAGTCGACCGTGGCTGCTAATATCGCTGTTTCGATTGCAATGTCGGGCAGAAATGTTTGTCTCGTGGATTGTGACTTCCGACGTCCTCGAGTTGCGAAAATTTTCGGCTTGCGTGAAGACATCGGATTCGTTCAGGTCATCGGTGGTAAAGCGGAACTTGAAGATTCTATCCAAGAAACCTCGGTTGAGAACTTATCCGCTTTGACGTGTGGAAAGCGACCATCGAACCCCGCGGAGCTTCTTTCTAGCGAAGTTTTCGGTGATCTTATTGCGTCCTTGCGAGCACGATTTGACTTTGTCATCATTGACACCCCGCCAATGCTCGCCGTCAGCGACCCGGCAAACGTTGCTCGTCACGTTGACGGAGTTCTACTAACTATTCGACTTCGCCGAAACCTTCGTCCTATTGCTTCGCGAGCTGCTCAAATGCTCCACGCAATCAACGCAAATATGCTCGGCGTAGTGGTCAACGGAATTGGTGTGGGTGGAAATGCCTACGGTTACGGTGGATACCGATACGATAACTACGGTGGAGCCAACGGTCGAGGTTACGGAAAGACCGGGTACGGTGGATATGGTTATGGCTCAACCTATCAATACGGCGGATACTATGGTGGTACCAACGTTGGAAAAGACTACTACGATGATTCCGCGCCTAGGATCGCAAAGAAGCCGGCGGAAGTCGAATCTCAATCGTAGCTTCTGGGAGCCAATGTGCCGCGAGTTTGCGTCATCAATGTAGTAGGTCTAACTCCAGATCTACTACGGTTTGCGCCTAATATTCAGCGACTTGGCGTTGCCCGTCCCTGGAATGCGCCATACCCAGCGGTCACGTGCACTTCGCAAGCGACCTTATTGACGGGTTCGCCTCCTAAGCGGCATGGAATCGTCGGTAACGGTTGGTACTTTCGAGACACTGCCGAAGTACGATTTTGGCAGCAAGCGAACTCGCTGATTGAGTCGGATGACCTGCTTTATCAAGGTTATGAAACTGCGAAGCTTTTTTGGTGGTTCAATCAGCATGCTCCTGTCCGATGGAGTGTTACTCCAAAACCATACTACGGGTGCGATGGGTCCAAAGTGTTCGATGTGCTCGACAGGACCGAGTGTGAACTAACGAGAGTTTTGGGACCCTTTCCATTTTTCTCCTTCTGGGGCCCCAACGCAGGTCTACCCGCTTCCGATTGGATCGCGAACGCGACTGCATTGGTTCTTAAACAAAACAAACCACAGCTAACCCTAACCTATCTTCCTCATTTGGACTACGACTTTCAACGACTCGCAAGTCCAAGCATGGAGCGAGTTGCCGAGGTTGATCGATGCGCCGCAATCGTTATCGAAGCTGCACACGCGATTGATGCGGTTCCGATCGTAGTATCAGAGTATGGGCTCGTTCCTGTCAACAAGTCAGTGTCTATAAACCGAGCGTTGCGAGAGGCTGGTTATTTGGCCGTTCGAAATGGTCCCTTCGGTGAAGTCATGCTGCCAGGTGATTCCAAAGCGTTTGCCGTTGTCGATCATCAATTGGCACATCTTTACATCAACGACCTGTCCGTCTCCACGGAAGTGAAACAACTCGTTCAAAGTTTAGATGGCGTTGATCAAGTCGTCGCGCCTGCTGATCTAGCTCTCGATCATCCGCGAAGCGGAGAGTGGATCGTTTTGGCAAAAGAGAACGCTTGGTTCAACTATTACTATTGGCTCGATGATGCCAATGCACCTGATTTCGCGAGAACCGTCGATATTCATCGTAAGCCTGGATACGATCCGGTCGAACTCTTCATGACCTCCAAGGCTCGTGCTGCAGCCAGATTGATTCAGAAGAA
>JANMIS010000327.1:0-1927 GCA_031375925.1 Synechococcales cyanobacterium OTE_70_concoct_197_sub | reverse complement strand
CGATCCCAACCGCAATGCCCGCCTTGCACTCTTGTTTTACCAAGACGGTGAGAAGCGTTACATCTTGCATCCTGTGGGATTACAAGTGGGCGCAACGGTCATTTCGGGCGACACTGCTCCGTTTGAAGTTGGCAACACCATGCCCCTTTCGGCGATTCCCCTAGGAACCACCGTCCACAACATCGAACTCTACCCCGGTCGCGGCGGTCAGATGGCGAGGTCTGCGGGCGCTGGCGCACAGGTTGCAGCGAAAGATGGCGATTACGTCACTTTGAAACTGCCTTCGACTGAAGTTCGCCTCGTCCGTAAAGAATGCTTGGCAACGATCGGTCAAGTCGGTAACACTGAGCATCGCAACATCACCTATGGTAAAGCAGGTCGGACCCGTCACAAGGGTCGTCGTCCTCAAGTTCGCGGTAGTGTCATGAACCCTTGCGATCACCCCCATGGTGGTGGTGAAGGACGTGCGCCGATCGGACGATCGGGTCCTGTCACGCCTTGGGGTAAACCTGCGCTGGGTAAGAAAACTCGTAATAAGAAGAAACTCAGCAGCGCACTCATTGTTCGTCGTCGCCGTAAGTCGTCCAAACGTGGACGTGGCGGACGTGAATCGTAGAACTGCTCGTTGCTTTGACCACTAAAGGTAGAAAAGATGTCTCGTTCACTCAAAAAAGGTCCTTTTGTAGCAGACCATCTTCTCCGTAAGGTAGAAGCTGCAAGAGCAAAAAATGATAACTCGGTGATCAAAACCTGGTCCCGAGCGTCCACAATCCTGCCCCAAATGATCGGTATGACCTTCGCGGTTCACAATGGCAAAACCCATGTGCCCGTTTTCGTCAACGAACAGATGGTCGGTCATAAGCTGGGTGAATTCTCACCCACGCGGACCTTCCGGGGACATGGTGCTGATAAAAAAGCGCGTCGCTAATAGGAGGCTAAATGGCAGTTGCACTGAAATCTGACGAAGCGATCGCGAGCGCAATGTACATCCGCATGTCGCCCCGCAAAGTTCGCCGAGTTTTGGACCAAATCAGAGGTCGCTCATATAGAGAAGCCTTGATCATTCTCGAATTTATGCCCTACCGAGCCTGCGAACCGATTATTAAGGTTTTGCGATCGGCAGTGGCCAACGCTGAAAACAACATGGGATTGAATAAATCCTCTCTCGCTGTTTCTCAGGCTTATGCAGACATGGGTCCCTCTCTGAAGCGATTCCGCCCTCGGGCACAAGGTCGCGCCTTCCAAATCCGCAAACCGACGTGTCATATCACGATCACTGTGGCTCCTGGCGCAGAAGCTAATGCTTAACTCCTAACCCGTACAATCACCAGAGAAACTCCATGGGACAGAAAATCCACCCCAACGGCCTACGCCTAGGCATTACTAAGGAACACCGCTCTCGCTGGTACGCTGACTTCAGCCGCTACCCAGAGCTACTCCAAGAGGATCATAAGATCCGTCACTTCTTCACGAAAAACCCCCTCAAGCTTTCCAACTTGAACAAACCGGGAATTTCTGACATCCGCATTGAGCGCAAAGCAGAACAAGTGGACATCGAAGTTCGCACCTCTCGTCCCGGCGTGATCGTTGGACGGGGCGGCGCAGGCATCGAAGAACTCCGCCTTCGTTTGCAAACGTTGCTCGGTGGCAACAAGCAAGTCCGTATCAACGTGGTCGAAGTGGCCCGTGTTGATGCAGATGCAGCCCTCATCGGCGAATACATTGCAGAACAACTCGAACGTCGGGTTTCCTTCCGTCGGGTTGTGCGCCAAGCGATTCAACGTGCCCAACGCGCAGGCGTTCAAGGCATCAAGATTCAAGTGTCCGGTCGCTTGAACGGTGCGGAAATCGCCCGTCCTGAGTGGACTCGTGAAGGTCGCGTTCCTCTGCATACCTTGCGGGCGGACATCGACTATTGCTACTGCAC
>JANMIS010000316.1:0-1060 GCA_031375925.1 Synechococcales cyanobacterium OTE_70_concoct_197_sub | reverse complement strand
GCCGCCTCACCAATCTCCCCAAACGTACTCGCCAGCGCCATCTGCGCCCCCTCCCTCGGATCCGCCAGACAGCCCACTAACCGCCCCAACATCTCCTCATCCGCCTCATCAAAAGTCATCAGCGTAATCTGCTGCGTCACAACTTCCAACAGCGCATCAGTTTGGGCAGGGTCTATGGCACGACTAGAAAACTGCGACATTATGGAAACAAATAATCACGACAACACTCACAGGCTTTAGGGCGGCAAACCATGGAACTCAGCGAAATCCAAGAAAACTTGCAGCAACCAGACTTTCAATACCGATTAAAAGCCGTTCAAGCCCTTCACCATTATCCGTCTGATGTAGCCGTCCCGATTTTGCTTGACCAACTCAGCGATCGGGAATTCCTCGTCCGCACCTTCATCGCCATGGCCCTCGCCAAGCACCAGACCGATCGTAGCTTCCAAGCCCTCCTCGAAATGATGAAATTCGACGACACCCCCAGCGTCCGCGCCGAAGCCTCAAATTCTCTTTCTCTCTTCGGTCGAGTCTCTCTTTCCCACCTAGTCACCGCCTTCATCCAAGACGACCACTGGCTCCTCCGGCGCAGCATCCTCGCCGCCATCACCGAAATGGAAAGCCCGATCGAACTCCTAGAAATCTGTCTCGAAGGCTTAAACGGCGACGATCGGCCCGTCCAAGAAGCCTGCATCGACGCCATGGGCAGCCTCCACAACAGCCCCCAAAAACACACCGTCATGGAACGCCTCCTCGAAATCGCCACCGAAGACGACTGGCGCAAACGTCGCCAAGTCGCCCTAGCTCTCCGCCACTTCGATCACCCCCGAGCCAGTGCCAAGCTCCAACAACTCCGCCAAGACCCCGACCATCGAGTCATCGCCGCCGCCCTCGAAGAGCTTTTATAGGTCGCCCAAGCTTTAAGATGATCCACCCGCGCATGTATTAGATCTTATTTACCTGGATGCGGTGGATCATTCCTCGTATATGCAACCACCCTCTTAGCATGGTGAAACCTAAAAGTTTGTGATACATGGCCTATGACAACTAAAGTCTCCGG
>JANMIS010000353.1:0-2999 GCA_031375925.1 Synechococcales cyanobacterium OTE_70_concoct_197_sub | reverse complement strand
ATTGAAGTTAACTCAAGATTGGATAATTCCATTTGGCGCGTCAGTTTCGCGGGCAGTGGGCGGGTAAATCTTTTCGGAATGGGTGAGGGTAACAATCTGGTTGCTTAGGATGCATGTAGCCTGTTTGGTGCTGAAGAAATCTATCTGAATAAATAATGTCAATCATTCAACTTGCCTCTGCTAGATTATTCCTAAAGCAATGTCTAACATTGCCTGATTCATCTTTATACCAGATACAAATAGGGGTCCAAACGACCATTGCGTAGTTATTAAATTGGTCTCGATAGTCTTGGGGGGAAATTCCGGTCTCTTTTGCTGCTTTAACCAGCATTCTAGCGATCGAAAACTCAATTTTATGAATAATCACTTCATCATTGTCGTCAACAGATTCCATCATCTTATCTATGTATACGTCAAAAATAATTGACAATTCATTACTCAGTTTACAATCAAAATGAAAGAAATCTGCGGTATGCCAATAAGCTTTTCCATCTTGAAATCTTTTAAATCGCTCTAAATTTTCATCAGTTGGCTCAAGAGTAAACTTATTCACGACAGATCAATCCTGGCTGTACTTCAATAAGCCGTAGTATTCCCTAAGTAGAGCATTCTCACATACAAGTCAAGTTAATACCCATCAAGTTCCTTAACCCACAACGGGAATACCTTAATTCAGCAACACCCGTCAACCTTGGACGATCGAAGACCATCGTCCTCCCGTATACTGTTTCTAGTCTCCTAATGTGGGGCGTGGAATCATCAATTTCGGGAGCGATACTCGTGCCACAGTCCGCAAAATATCTGGTCATTGGGTCTCTGGAAGCCTACAGTGGAAAATCGGCTGCTATGATTGGCGTGACGGATCAGCTTCGTCAGAAAGGGCTAGACATTGGATACGGGAAGCCCATCAGCGGTGATAGCAGCAATGCCGAAGCCGAGGATGAGGATGTTTCTTTTCTAGCAAAGACGTTAAATCTGCCCAGCGATCGGATTTTGCCAACGATTTTGCATCTAGAAGGCGGAGACGCGATTCGTAAACGCCTTCGAGGTCTCGACCAGACAGACTATCTGACGCAATTGACTCAGGTTGCAGCGCAGCAATCGGGGGATTTGATTATTCTGGAGGGCGCTGGAACTTTGGAGGATGGTCGGCTGTTTGGGTTGTCGGTGGCGGAAATTGCTGATGCGATCGACGCGTCAGTTTTGCTAGTGACTCGCTATCATTCTTTGCAGGTTTTAGATGGACTCTTGGCGGCGAAACTGCGCTTAGGCGATCGGCTCTTGGGCGTGGTTCTCAACGATGTGGGCGTAAATGACATCGGGACGATCGATCGTGAAGTCAAGCCGTTCCTCGAATCCCGAGGGATCCAGGTTTTTGGGACGTTGCCGAGCAGCACGTTGCTTCGAAGTGTCACGGTGGCAGAGCTGGCTCAACAGCTGAAGGCTGAAGTGCTTTGCCGCAGCGATCGTTTAGATTTGCTCGTCGAAAGCTTGGTAATCGGGGCGATGAATGTTAGTTCTGCGTTGCGTTATTTCCGTAAGCGACATAATAAAGCGGTAGTAACGGGGGGCGATCGGGAAGATTTGCAACTTGCGGCGCTAGAGACTTCGACCCAATGTTTGATTTTGACGGGACATTTAGCGCCCACCGATCGAATCTTGCGACGGGCGGAGGAAATGGAGGTGCCGATTTTGTCGGTGGATCTCGATACGCTGACGACGGTGGAAATTGTGGAGCAGTCTTTTAATCGAGTGCGGTTACATGAACCTGTCAAGGTTCACTGTGTTCGCGAGATGTATGCGACCCATCTCAACTGCGATCGGCTGCTGGCTGCACTTAACCTTACATAAAATCTGGCTATGACGTTAACAATTGGCTCTCCTGCTCCGGCTTTTACCTTATCTGATGCAGAGGGAAACTTGGTTTCTTTGGCTTCTTTGCAGGGGAAATGGGTGATTTTATATTTTTATCCCAGAGACAACACTCCAGGTTGTATCAAAGAAGCTTGCGCTTTCCGGGATTTGCAGGCTGATTTTGCGGCAAAAAATGCGATCGTCTATGGCGTGAGTACGGATGATGCAAAGTCCCACAACAAATTCATCACGAAGTTCAATTTGCCCTTTCAGCTTTTGATCGACGAAGGCGGGACGATGGCAACGGAGTATGAAAGTTATGGTCTCAAGAAGTTTATGGGGAAAGAATATATGGGCATTTCCCGCAACACGGTGCTGATTGACCCGGATGGGACAGTTTTTAAAGTCTATAAAAAAGTGAAACCCGATCTCCATCCTGAGGTCGTTTTAAACGATATTCCTTAGACTAGAGGATATCTCTTAAGTTTTTCATTATCTGTTGGTCCTCATGAAACGAGTCTGGCACTTTCTTAAAAATGCAATGGGGGTGATATTCCGTCATCCGGTGACGGGGACGAGTATCATCGCGAAGCTTCCCGATGGTCGAATTGCGATGATGCGGCGGCGGGATAACGGGCTGTGGGGGTTGCCGGGAGGAATTGTGGACTGGGGAGAAGATATTCCGACGGTGGTGCGGCGAGAGCTTTGGGAGGAGATGGGGTTGGAGGTTGGGAAGATCTCGCGGCTGGTGGGGGTGTATTCGGATTTCGATCGGGACCCTCGGATGCATTCGATTTGTGTGGTGGTGGAGGTGGAGGCTGTGGGAGCGATGCGGATTGGGGATCCGTTGGAGGTGATGGAGGTGATGGGGTTTTATCCGGAGGAGTTGCCTTTGGGGAATCTGTCCCATGATCACGATCGGCAATTGCGGGATTATTTTGATGGGTTAACGACGTTGGCTTAGAATAAAATAAACCCATGCAGACGGATAGCTTGATATGACGGCACCTTCTAATATTGATGCGGACGCGATCGAGGCTCGTAATGCGGCGATTATGGCGATCGAACCAGATGCTCCGATCGCTTCGCCTGAGGTCGTCGAGGCGGATCCTTGGGAGGAGGATTTGGGCGATGATGTTGAGATG
>JANMIS010000261.1:0-2265 GCA_031375925.1 Synechococcales cyanobacterium OTE_70_concoct_197_sub | reverse complement strand
TACAGGGCGCGGGCGAGTTTGCATACGCCTTGTCATGCGTTGAAGCAGTACTGGATTAAGTATGGGAGTTTTCGGACGCGGTTTGATCAGGCTCCGTAAGAGGCCCCCTAACCCCCAATTCTGGGGGGACTGGAGTTTTGGTCTGCGGCGATGACCCGATCCCCCTAACCCCCTTAAAAATGGGGAACCGGAGAAGGCCAAACATCACAGCCTTGGCTCAAAGTCCCCCTTACCAAGGGGGATTTAGGGGGATCGGGTCGCCAGTGAATTTATCGATTATTTGCCTAAATTTTTTGTGGGTGGTGAGGAGGGCTTAGCGATCTCGCCCATGTCTCAATTCACAACACTCCACGCTTGAAATCCGATCGCACCTACCCTAATATTCAAAACACCGATCGATCTCGCTTACAACAAGACCGATCGGCTGACCACCAACCTTTCAAACACAAAGGCAAGGGCTAAAAATGAATATCACACGTGTCGAACGCGATGGCGTCGAATTTTTTACGATCGACGAAACCGGACAATCGGGAATGTCTGAATCTGGGCTAGCCCGTCTATGTGGTGTCACCCGAATGGCTGTAAACAAAAAACTCCGTGATAGCGTGTATACCTGGGAGCAAGATGGATCGCTAAAACCAGGTTTCAGAAAGAATCTCTCGTGTATACCTAGAGATGGTAGAAAAATATCGTCAAGTCAAGATTTAAACATTAAAGTTCTCAGTGCTGAAGTTTGTGCCCGTGTTATTGAGTACTACGCTTTCGAGTCAAAAAACAAAACTGAAGAGGCCATTTTTGCCTATCGCAAGTTTGCATCGATGGGAATTACTGCTTGGATTCAAGAGATCACCCATTGGCATGGCAACCCGAAACCTCGAACTGGAATCGTTTTAGAATTTGCGACGATCGCCGAAATCCTAGACAAAAAGATCGATGGCACCGCCCTGCGAATCTTCTTAGTCATCCAAAAAGCTTTGCGCGATCGAGTCATTCTCACGCCCGCCGAAATCATGAACCGCGTGGACATTTCCCGCACGGCCTACATGAATGCAATTGGCCGACTGGCCGACGCAAACATGCTGCCCGAATGGATCACCATCAAACGCCGATCGCACCCAGAACGCGACGTACGAGACAGATTACAAGCTCAACTTGGGGGCAAAGTCGAAGCCTATACCAAATTTGGCCTCATCGACTTACTGACCGAAACAGAACTGATTGAAATTAAAATCGCTCATCGCTGGAAAGACGCGATCGGCCACATCCTCGCCAAAAGTTACAAATACCCGACGCACAAAAAGCGATTGCACTTGTTTGGACCCGAAGAACCCATTATGGAGACGATCGAAAATACCTGTAACCCATGGGATATCAGCGTTTCCTTTGAAAAAGTCGATCGGCCCAAACTAAAACCTCAAACCTAGACAAAAAAATACGCTGTAGGTTGCACAAAGCAGCTTACAGCGATCGTTCTAGAGTAATTAGGAATGTCAGTCTACAGAAAGGATTGAGAGTGAATCCCTGAAAATTTGTCAGCCATAAAGAACTGCCTGAAAATCTAAACTAGCGCCGAGAATTCGGGGTTGTCTTGGAAATCTTCATTCGGACTAATGAAGCAAGAATTTGTAAAATCACGATCGATACCCACGGTTTAAGAATCTGGCGAGACATTGCGGAAACTCCAGCTCTAGAGACTTGCTTGAAGAATCAAGCTTTCTCTATGTAAAACAATGTAACAGATTTTGTTGAGTTTTGTAAAGAAAGTCTTAATTTTTGTACATGTTCTAGAAATTTATGGCTCAAAACCCGGTCGCAGAAGTCGATCGGCTCAATAAAATATTTTTATGCCAACGCTCTAAAGCGACTTTGAGATCCCGTCATAGCTTTAAAAAGGCCAAATCTGAGAAAGAAACATTACGGATTGTTACGAAATGCCAAAATCTAGCACTTTGTAACAATAGTGGCTGCAACGTCGTTGTATAAGAGATCTTGAAGAGTTTAGATCACAAGCAAAAGTTGACAAGCTTTAGAACTGCCTAAGTCACGTAACACTCAAAGGAATCTTTCTGAGAGTGGCAACTATAGGACTAGGCGTTACGCAATTTTAACGATGCTTCTTTTCCTCTTCCGGCCTGCCACCCGCAGACTGTCTACCGGGGCGATCGCCCTGGTGAAGCAAAACAAAACACATTTACTAACCAGTAAATTTTAGGAGAATTAAAATGCTTGACGCATTTGCAAAGGTTGTTTCCCAGGCTGACGCTC
>JANMIS010000256.1:0-6328 GCA_031375925.1 Synechococcales cyanobacterium OTE_70_concoct_197_sub | reverse complement strand
ACATGACCGGGAGCCAATCCGCCCTCGAAGAAGCCGTCATGACCTCCCGCCGCCTTAGGTCCTCCACCGAACTCAGCGCTAGTCTCCTTGCCCTCAGTGACGCGACCCTCAACAACGGTAAAGAAGAAACGGCCCTTGGTTATTTGCAAGAAGCCGAGTCAATTGCGATGAATCCCCTCGAAAAAGCCCAAGCGCAACTAGGACAGCTCAATCTCTACCTCAACCAGGGCAATCTCAAAGAAGTCTCTGCTCGTCTGCCGATCGTTCGAGCTAATTTGCTAAAGTTGCCGCCGAGCCGCATGTCGATTTACAGCATCGTCAACCTTGCAGCCAACCTCAACCGTCTCCAAAAGCCCGAAGAAGTCATCGCCCTTAAAGACATGTCGGCTTGGCTCGCCCAATCCATCCAATCCGCCAGACAGATTCAAGATCGTGAAGCTGAAGCCTATGCTCTACAGCAACTGGGCCAGATTTACATTCAAGCGGAGCAATGGACTGACGCTCAAGTTGTGACCGAGCAATCTCTCTCGATCGCCCGCCAAATGCAAGCGGAACACATCATCTCTCAAGGGGCATGGCAACTAGGGCAAATTCTAAAAGCAAAAGGCGATCGGACAAAATCTCTCCAAGCCTATCAAGAGTCCGTCACGGCACTACAAGCTTTGCGGGGAGATCTCGTCGCTATTAATCCAGAAGTTCAGTTCTCCTTTCGGGAGAGCATTGAACCCGTCTATCGAGAAATGGTAGACCTTCTCCTCACAGAAAATCCTACTCAAAAGGACCTCATTCAAGCCCGTGGCCTAATCGAAGCTTTGCAAGTGGCTGAACTCGACAACTTCTTTCGAGAAGCCTGCCTGGATAAAGTCAAACAAATTGACCAACTCGACCCGACCGCTACCGTTGTCTATCCAATCTTGCTCAAAGAAAGAGTCGCGGTCATTCTATCTACCGCTGGCCAGCCCTTGGGCTATCACAGCAAACCCAAAGATAATAAACAAGTCAATGAAAGTCTCAACGGACTTCTCGCTGCAATGAATCCTGTTTCCGATCGGGCACAGCGCCTCAAAATCTCCAGCCAAATCTACGACTGGCTCATTCGTCCCGCAGAAGAATCAGGTGCATTGAAAGACACCAAAACTCTAGTGTTTGTCCTAGATGGAAAACTACGAAACATTCCCATGGCCGCGCTTTATGATGGCAATCAATACTTGATTGAGAAATATGCCGTCACCCTTTCCACAGGCTTACAGCTCATGGAAGCCCGCCAATTAGACAACAAAAACATCGGTGCGATCGTCGGCGGAATTAGCGAAGCGAGATCTGGCTTTAGCTCATTGCCCGCCGTAAAAAACGAAATTCAACAAATCTCCAGCCTCATCTCCGCACGCACGCTACTCAATGAACAGTTCACCAGCACCACTCTCAGCGATCGGCTTTCCAACAGCAGCGCTGACGTCATTCACTTAGCAACCCATGGTCAATTTAGTTCTCGACTAGAGGACACCTTCTTATTAACCTGGGATGGTCGTATGAACATCAAAGAATTGTCCGAAGTGCTACAAACTCGCCAAAGTAGCCGCAGTCGTCCCATTGAACTTCTAGTACTCAGTGCTTGCGACACCGCTGCTGGAGATGATCAAGCCGCCCTAGGACTAGCAGGATTAGCGGTCAAATCTGGTGCCCGATCGACCCTCGCCACCCTTTGGCCCGTCAAAGACGCCGCCGCTGCCAAACTCATGTCCCGGTTTTATGAACAACTTCGAAAACCCGGCATGACTAAAGCAGAAGCCCTCCGTCAAGCCCAGATCGAAATTATGAAAAAAACTGACTTTGAAGATCCATTCTTTTGGTCTGGATTTGTTCTAGTCGGAAATTGGCGTTAAAAGGCGTGCTAAACAATAGGATTCAATATCCTGCGATTCAAGGCGATGATAATCGTATTTGCACGGATAGAATCTAGCCTCCTAACAATGTCAGGCGCACAAACACGCAATGTTACCGCCGTTTGGGGGATATCGTTTGATTAAAATCGAAGTTACCATTTCGAATGCCAATGGATTAAAAATGGAAATCTCTGTTCACCCTACTATTCATTTGCTTCAGCGTATGAAAGTCTCTCAACCATTCACCCGCTTGATGGCACGAACAGGTGCGATCGTCCTAGTTCTAGGCACTCTTGCCCTAGATACTGGCCTTGCACAGGCCGTCACCTTCAAGCCAACCGGTCGCAGCGCACCCAAAACCTCCACAGGTGGAGCCTCCCGTGGAATGAGCTTCATTCCTAGTGGAGCAGGTGCCCCCAGGACCTCCACAGGCGGAGCCTCACGCGGCACCTTGTTCAAACCGACTCCCGGACGATCGATTCGTCAGTCCACAGGTGGAGCCTCACGGGGCACCCTCTTTCAACCCAACCGGACCAAAATCCTGCGGGCCACAGGCGGAGCTTCACGCGGCAAACTGTTCTCTACCGGAACGGCTCCTAAACAAACCGCCGGAGGAGCTTCTCGGGATACCAGCAGCTATGTTGGGGGTAATGCAGGAACGGCCTTTCCTGCAAACCTGATGGCACTCGTCCCTCAGGAATTCACCGGAAACACCCTTTCCTCCCACCCGGCCTTCATGGTCTACATGCCTGAATCTAATGCCGAAGAAGCCATCTTCAGTTTAAAAGATGAAGATGGAAATCTGGTTTATCAGACCGTGCTGCCCATTTCTGGAGAAGCAGGTGTGGCTAAAGTTCAGCTTCCTAGCACTGTCCCAGCGCTAGAAGTCGGCAAAAACTACCAGTGGCTCACCGCTCTCGTGGTCGATGGCCGTCTGACACCGAGTACGCCCTATGTAGATGGGTGGATTCAACGAGTTGCAACGACACCCGAACTCGCCAACGCACTGCGTCAGCCTGATGCGATCGTCCGTGCTCAATCACTGGCCAACCTCGGCATCTGGTATGACACCGCCACAACGCTAGTGGAATTGCGAGAAGCACAGCCTAACGACGAAGCTTCTCTGAAGAACTGGCAAGAACTACTCACTTCAGTGGGTTTACAGGACATTCAATCTGTCCCGTTCCTCCAGTATCAGTAGTTTTGGATTTCCCAGTTTGGTTGCTTAATTGAGTATCCAAACTGGGAACGTGACCTTATTTAGCTTCCATTCGTCATGAAACGCTTTTTTCGCAAATCTTGGATCTATCGCTCTCGACGATCGTTATTGGTCATGCCGACTGTTGCATTAGGCATTTCCCTAGTTCAGTTCCTAGGTGGTTTTAACCTGTTGGAATGGGAGTTTCGAGATCTTTGCTTCAGGCTCAAAACCGAAATGAGCAAAACAAAGACGGCCTCCAATATTGTTATTGTCACCATTGATGAACAAGATATTCAGTCAGTTGGCAACTGGCCTATTCCAGATGACGCCCTTGCTGATCTTTTAGGTAAGATTCGCGACCAAAAACCTAGTGCGATCGGCATGGATTTGTATCGTGATATGCCCGTGGGAAAAGGCTACGAAAAGCTGGAGGCCATTTTCAAGACGACGCCTAACCTGATTGGGGTTGAAAAAGTATCTGGCGATCGAGTCGCTCCACCACCCGCCCTCAAAGCTTTGGGCCAAGTTGCCCTTGCAGATTTAGTCCTAGATAGCGATCGCCGTGTTCGCCGTGCCCTTCTTACCGCTAACGACGAAAAAGAATCCAATACGACCAAACCTGGCCTCGCAACTCAAGTTGCTCTCAAGCATTTAGAAGCACGCAATATTGAACTGGAAGTATTAGATGAAAAAAGCCCTAAATATAAGTTAGGTCATACGGCTTATGAACAACTCAAAACTGGTGAGGCAGGCTATGTAGAGGCCGATTTGGGCGGCTTTCAGGTGCTCCTAAACTGGTATGGGGATCTTCAGCAGTTTCAACAGATTTCCATGCGAGATATCCGATCGGGCCGTATTAAACCTGATCTACTGCGCGATCGAATGGTGTTTATTGGTTCAACAGGAGCAAGCACCAATGACTTCTTCGGAACGCCCTACAGTCAAGGATTACTGTCATCGAATAAACCCACTCCCGGCGTGGTCGTTCACGCCAACATTGCCTATCAACTTGTCCAAGGTGCTATTGAAACTCCCACAAATCGTCATGGATTTACGCCCGTCATATTATATTGCTGGATTGTTGGATGGTGCTTAGTGACTACTGTGGCAAGCTTAATCATAGCCGTTCAAGCTCAACGTAAGCGTATTCCAGGTTTAAGCTTACCCATGGCAACGATCGGAAGCCTACCTATTGTCATTGTGGGGAGCTATGGGGCATTCCTTGGTGGCTGGTTTCTTCCTGTTATTCCGACGCTTAGCAGCATCATCACGAGTACGATCGCCTTCACCCTAGCCCACAAACAGCAGCGCCTAGAAGAAGCAAACATCCAACTAGAGTTTGCCAATCATCAATTACTTGACTACTCTAAGACTCTAGAAATCAAAGTCCAGGAGCGAACACAAGAACTTCGTTTGGCGAAAGAGGTTGCCGATAGTGCCAATAGTGCTAAAAGCGAATTTTTGGCAAACATGAGTCATGAGTTGAGAACGCCTCTTAATGGCATTCTGGGTTATTCGCAGATCTTATCGCGATCCAAAACCTTTACTCAATCCGAAAAAGAAGGAGTGAGCATCATTCATAAATGTGGAACCCACCTCTTAACACTCATTAATGACATTCTTGATCTCTCAAAAATTGAAGCACGGAAATTAGAATTAACGCCAGGTGAACTCATACTCCCCAATTTCTTACAGGGCGTAGTAGAAATTTGTCGAGTACGGGCCGAAGAAAAAGGACTCCAATTCCGAACTCATCTGGATCCCTACCTACCCACCTGTGTTCAGGTTGACGAAAAACGGCTTCGTCAAGTTCTAATTAATTTATTGGGTAATGCAACTAAATTTACAGAGCAAGGGAGCATTACACTTCGAGTGTGCCATCCTCACGGTTCAGCCTCAACCTTTAACAAGAAAGGAGATATCACCCATCTCCGTTTTCAAGTAGAAGATACCGGAGTCGGGATGTCCCCTGAACAACTCGAAAAGATTTTTCTTCCTTTCGAACAAGTGGGTGCTGTCGATAAGCAATCAGAAGGAACGGGGTTAGGACTCTCAATCAGCACCCGTATTATTAATTTAATGGGCAGTGAGATTCAAGTGCAAAGTCAAGCGGGGGAAGGCAGTATTTTCTTCTTTGACTTACCCTTACTTGTTGTTAATTCAAATTGGATCTCCCAAGCCATTTCTCCAGAAAAGCGTATTGTTAGTCTGAAAGAACAGCCCGTTATGCCGACGGCGCTTTTAGTTGATGACGATGCAATGAGCCGCCATTTACTGTCTGCTTGGCTTAAAGATCTAGGATTCCAGGTCTTGGAAGCGGCTGATGGTGACAGTGGGTTAACGATCGCCCAGCAATATCGTCCCAATTTGATCATTACTGACCTTAACTTGCCACAGCGAGATGGCGCTTCTTTGGTCTCGACCTTACGGCAGGCACCAGATTTTGCCGATGTTCCTATCTTGATTGCCAGCGCCAGCGTCTTCGAAGCTGACCAGACTCGCAGCATTGCATCTGGGGCCAATGCATTCCTCGCAAAACCCATTCATTTTGAACATCTTCTCGATAAGCTGACGCACCTTTTATCGGCTGAGTGGCTTTATGCTGAAGCCCCGATGACAGAAACACTAAATGATGTCGAGGGTTTGACGGGTCAAGGTGTTAATTCCAGGATTGAAACGACCATCATTCCGCCATCGTCTGATGCTGTTCACCAATTACTTCATCTTGCCATGATGGGCGATTTACAGGCAATTGAGGGCAACCTAGAACAACTCAACTTAAGTCATCCTGAATGTGCAGCCTTTAATGCAGAACTCAGAAAACTTGTGAGTAATTTTCAGACCAAAAAAATCCGCGAGTTCCTAAAGTCCTTTTCCACCGTAGAGCTATCGACATGATCATCAGTCCTCAAATGCTACCTCGTGAAATGATACTCTCTCGGCATGAAGCACCCATGGAAACGAGGATCCTTCTTGTTGATGACAATCCTACAAATCTAAAAGTCTTGTCAGATGCTTTACGGGATCAAGGGTGGATAACTTTGGTCGCAACTGATGGAGAGTCGGCGATCGAACAGGTTGAATATGCACCTCCTAGCTTGATTTTATTAGATGTGATGATGCCTGGAATCGATGGATTTGAAACCTGTCGAAGACTAAAGGCTAATCCTGAGACGGCTGCATTACCTGTTATTTTTATGACAGCTCTTTCTGACACGATTGACAAAGTTAAGGGCTTAGAACT
>JANMIS010000237.1:0-5222 GCA_031375925.1 Synechococcales cyanobacterium OTE_70_concoct_197_sub | reverse complement strand
GAATTCACGGGTAAGCTCTTGGTCCAAGGGGAGCCAGATGGTTCTTCCTTCCCAAATGGTGGCATTCGTTCCACCTTTGAAGCCCGTTGTTATACAGCTTGGGATGTGACCAGTCCGGCCTATGTGATGGAAACAGACAATGGGGTTACTCTCTGCATTCCCACCGTTTTTGTTTCCTGGACTGGCGAAGCGCTAGACAAAAAAACGCCTCTGCTCCGATCGAACGCGGCTGTCAGTAAGTCTGCGACCCGTTTGTTGAAGCTCTTGGGAGAATCCGAGGTTGCACCGTTGAATTCAAGCTGTGGGGCTGAACAAGAATATTTCTTGGTTGATACTCACTTCGCCAATGCGCGTCCCGATCTCTTGATGACGGGTCGCACCCTGTTTGGTCGATCGTCTGCCAAAGGTCAACAGTTCGAAGATCACTACTTTGGGGCGATTCCAGAGCGGGTGCAGGTCTTTATGCAGGATGTGGAAGAGCGTCTCTATCGCTTGGGTATTCCTGCAAAAACTCGTCACAACGAAGTGGCTCCGGGTCAATTTGAAATTGCGCCCATGTATGAAGCAGCAAACGTGGCCAGCGATCACCAACAGATGATTATGACCTTGCTGCGCATGGTAGCGAAAAAGCATGGCCTGACCTGCTTGTTACATGAAAAACCCTTTGCTGGAATCAATGGATCCGGGAAGCACGTCAACTGGTCGATCGGCAACTCCACCCAGGGCAACCTGCTGGATCCCGGCGAAACGCCCCACGACAACATTCAGTTCTTGATGTTCTGTGGTGCGGTGATTCGTGGGGTGCACAAGTATGGGCCGTTGATGCGGGCTGCCATCGCCACCGCCAGTAACGACCACCGCCTAGGCGCAAACGAAGCGCCTCCTGCAATCATCTCCGTCTATCTCGGCTCCCAAATTGAAGAAGTCTTCAACCAAATCAAAGCCGGCAACCTCACGGGCGCACCTCAAGGGGGCTTGATGAAGTTGGGTGTGGCGACGCTGCCTGAATTTGATAAGGATGCGGGCGATCGGAACCGGACTTCTCCGTTTGCGTTTACGGGCAACCGTTTTGAGTTCCGGGCTGTGGGTTCGAGTCAGTCAGTGTCGGGTCCATTGGTTTGTCTGAACACAATTTTGGCAGATTCTTTGGATTGGATGTCTGAGGCGTTAGAGGCCGAAATCGCTAAGGGAAGCAAGCCTGATGCTGCTTGCCTGGTGGTTTTGAAAGCGGTCATGGATCAGCATAGTGCGGTCATTTTTGGAGGCAACGGTTACTCAGAGGAATGGCACAAAGAGGCCGTCGAGTCTCGCGGGTTGCTCAACCTACCGACTACCGCAGATGCGCTTCCATTCTTGAAAGAGAAGTCTATTGTGGATCTCTTTGCCAAGAGCGGCGTGTTGTCTCCAGCGGAACTCGAAAGCCGCTATGAGGTGTATTCCGAACAGTACATCAAGGTGATCGAAATGGAAGCCAGCCTAGTGATTAGCATGGCGAAGACTTCGATTTATCCAGCAGCGGTTCGTTACTTGGGTGAGCTTTCTGGTTCGATCGCAGCGGCGAAAGCTGCGGGTCTAGACCTTGATAAAACCACGGCTGAGGCTGTTGCGTCTGCGATTAAGAGCATGAGCGATACTGTGGTCAAACTTGAGAAAGCACTTGAAAAAGAAGGCTTCGCAGATACTGAAGCTCACATGAACCACTCCGCTAAGGTGATTCGTCCCTTGATGGATGAAGTACGATCGTTTGGAGATGCGTTGGAATCTCAGGTGGCTGATGATCTGTGGCCATTGCCGAAGTATCAAGAGATGCTGTTCATTAAATAGATTCTGGCGAACGGCCCATTAACCCCCAATTTTTGGGGAACATGAGGATTGGGAATTACCAGAGTATAAAAAGGACGATCGATGAGTGCTTCGATCGTCCTTTTTTTGCTCTTACTCCCCCAGAATTGGGGGCCGGGGGGCTTTGCGTTTTTCTTGAAGCACCAGTTTCAAAAAGGGAATTACATCCAATAGATAGCGCCGCCACAATCGTCGTGGCTCTCGGCATAGACGATAGAACCACTCTAAGCCTGCCGATCGCATCCACTTTGGTGCCCTAGGCGCATGACCTGCTTCAAAATTGATGGTGGTCCCAATGGCAAACGTCAGGTCAATGGTTCGTTCAATTTGCTGGCGATATTGGTAAAACCATTTCTCCTGCTTGGGTGTTCCAAATCCCAAGACCAAGACCGTCGCACTGGATTGCCTGATTAGGCGACAGATTTTTTCGCACTCGATCGCGTCTCGCTCAAATCCCCAAGGTGGAGAGTAGGTATCTACAACAATTTGACGAGCGACCATCTGGTTAATATTTCTCCTCGCGATCTCGCCCACCCCTTCTTCTGCACCCAGCAAAAAAATTCTAATATCCGGATTGTCCCAGTGGTAATGATAAAAAGCAGGCAACAGATCTGAACCCGAGATCTTTTGACGAATGGGCTTTCCAAGCCAGCGAGATACGTTCATCAAAATCTGACTGTCGCAAAGATAATAATCTGCTGTGCAATAGGCCTCTCGAAAGTGTGGATCTCGATGCATTAAAATCACATGATTAACATTGGGCGTCACAACGAGGCCCGATCGCATTTCTTGTAGCAACTCTCCTAAGGATAAATTGTCGATTTTGATGCCTAGTAACTCACACCTAGAAATGAGGGATTTTCTCAGTGTATTGCTGTTCATTGTTATTACATCCACAGTTTAAGAGCCTCTCACGAACCATGACCATTCACCTGGTAGATGCTGAGCAGTGATAAGAGGACTCCGAAACTCAAACTCGCAAAATGCATTAAGAAATCGCGATCGTCGTGGGGGAAACGATCGGCATCTTGGGTGCATGGAGGAGTTGTTCGGCATGTTGCTGTAGGGTCAGAATGCGATACTGCTTTGACAAAATTTTGAGAAAGCCGCGAACCATTTTCACTTTACGGTGACTGGGAAGGTTCATCGCTGGGAAAAAGGCCAGCTCTGGAACATCGTCACACCCCATAAAATCCAATGGATGCAAGAGTAAAGACAACTGAACCCCCGTCAATCGACACATCATCACTGCAACCTTAAAGTACAACGTTGCCAGGAATGGCGAAAACACCCCAAGGTAGAGAAGATAGCTAACATGAATAGGAATCTTAACGATCGGCATCGTGGTCACTGGAATCTCTACCATGCGATCGTCATTGTTGTCTAGATTCAAACGGTAGGGTTTCAAGGGTCTCAACCCGTCACTCATTTTTCCAAACAAAGCCTTTCGTTGGTTAAGTTCGTCTTTATCAAGCTTGCTTGTCATGAAGTAATATGCGCGAGCCAATGGGCCAAGGAACGTGGGAAAAGTAGAGGCATCACAGATATAGCCTCGACTTGATAGCACCTTTAGGACAGTTTTGGAAATGCTAAAACCAGGTCCTCGAAAGCAAATAGGTCGTTGTCCAGTCACCGCTTCGATCGCTTTTTCAGCGCTAGCAATCTCCTGTTCGACTTCTTCATCGCTGTAGAGATGAAGCCAAGGTTCATGGCGAAAGGAGTGGTTTCCCACATCATGACCAGAGCTAGTAATCAGCTTTAGTGCTGCTGCGTTTTTTTCAAGAACGGCATCCTGCCCCACAATAAAAAAGGTGATTTTTAAATCTAAATCTTTTAAAACATCCACCACGCGAGGGATTAAAATATGCAAATAGGATGGCATTGTTTCCCAACCCTCATCCCCATGGGTTTTCATGTAGGACCATTGGTTGTCGAGGTCGAGAGAAAGGCTAGCGATCGGCTTTTTAGATGTCATGGCAAACCTGAGTGTAGTTGAATTTGATAAATGAGATCCGGGCGAACCGCTCCCCAATTCTGGGGAGCTAGAAATCATGTCCCCCCGGAATTGGGGGTTAGGGAGCCTCTCATCCACTCAACAACGGACCGATCGGCTAACTGAATGGTTTCATTAACGTTGAGCGTGCCGTTTAAAATATGGGCTGAGTTGAGAATATGGACGCCGGGAATTGAAGTTTTAACAGGCGGAAGATTTTGGGAATAATTTAAAGTGGAAATAGCAAAGACTTGCTTAACTCGGGAAACTTTGAACTCAACGACATCGCTTCGATCGAATTTTGGATACATTTGCACCAATGCCGCTAAGAACCGATCGCGAATCACCTCATCAGATTCCTGGAAAATTGGGTCGTCTGGTGGCACATACTTGGGCAGATAAACCAAGCTCAATCCCCCAAACTGGGATTTATCTACCAAGGTTGTCATCTCGATCACCCCTGTAAAGGGCACCCAAGTGTCGGTGATGTTCGTAACGTAGTAGGTCGCTAGGGGCTTTTTCAACAGCAAAGACGCACACACAATGCCTTGGTATTCAATGCTGTTGTGCTGCGATCGTTCCCTTTCTGTAAGCTGCGGACAAACCTTGGCAGCAATAGGCGACGCTACTGTCAAAATCACTTCATCAAATTCATCTTGATGACCATTGGTGAATGACACCTGCGTTTTGCCGTCTTGATGTGTAACAGACTCAACGCGATGCCCTGTGTGGACTTCGACGCCTCCTTGATATAAAACTGTTTCCCAGCGATTGATGAGCCGATCGTAGCCACCGGGAAGGTACCCAAACATTTCCTTTTTCAATCCAGTTCGGCGAGCAGCATACATGCGAGCAATGATGGCCCACATGAAAGATGCAGAAGCTTTGGTGTAGTTATCGCCTAACTTCGATCGTAGTAATGGCGACCAAATCTTGGTAAAGGCACCCTTGCCCGACAACTTACGCAACCAATCGGTAGCAAGAATTGTTTCGAGTTTGCGCCAGTTTTGGATTTTGGAGCAGTAGAAAATTGTGAACCCTAGGCGGAGCTTATCCAACAGCTTCAATCCTGGGAATTTCAAAAATTCTAATGAATTAGAGACTGAGAATAGTTTGCCATCACTATAGAATCCAGTTTTGGTTTCAACCCATTTCATTTCTTGATCGAGATTGAGTTCTTTTAAAATATTGCCCAATGCCAAGTCTGAAAGTAAAGTGACGTGGTAGTGACGATCCCAAGTGAGATTGCCCAGATCCCAAGCATCTGCCAATCCCCCGAGATTTGGCGCGGCTTCAAAAAGTGAGACTTGCTTGCCCTGCTGCATGAGACGCAATGCCAGTGTCATACCTAGGATTCCGCCGCCAACGATCGCATAGCGTTTGAATT
>JANMIS010000348.1:0-1222 GCA_031375925.1 Synechococcales cyanobacterium OTE_70_concoct_197_sub | reverse complement strand
CTCATCAATCCTGACCTCGCTGTTTTTTCTCTTCAACTTCAAACAAAGCATCGCTCACTTCACGTTCTTGATAGCGATCGGCATCATCGCCATCCTTTCCAGAAACCACCACTGGATTGGATTAGTCAGCAGCGGATGCAGCCACATCGTATGGCTTCCCTTGCCACGCTTTTTAAGCAAAATGAAACCTGCTTTCTGAAGCTTAGACTTTAACAGTCGAATTTTCTGGGGCATTCACGAACTATTAATTTAGAGTCTAAAACTAAAGTCTAACTCATCCGCCCAAACCCCTCAACACCGCCTAAAATGAAGCCTGAAAAACGTTCGCTCCTCCCCATGGCTTCCCAATTTCCCATCCTCACCATCCCCGTCCACCTCCTCCCCAATTACCCCCAAGCTCTCAAAGATCGACTCAAAAACCGTCAAGGCACCCACGTCGTCACCCTCAACGCAGAAATGACCCTGCAAGGTCGCACCAAACCCGAACTCGGAAATATCATCCGCAAATCCGAACTCGTCATCCCCGACGGCGCAGGAATAGTCCTCTACCTAAAACTCTACGGCAAAAACATCGATCGCATCCCCGGCATCGAACTCGCCGAACAACTCCTCCACCACGCCTCGAATACTGAAGATACCGTCTTCTTCTACGGCGGTGCCCCCGAAGTAGCCAACCAAGCCGCAGACAACATGCGCGCAAAATATCCCGGACTCCAAATCATCGGCACCGAAAACGGCTACATCAACCCCGACGAAACCCTGCTCCAAAGACTAAAACAACTCCAACCCCGCCTCATCTACGTCGGACTCGGCGTTCCCAGACAAGAACTCTGGATCGACTCCGTTCGTCACCTTTGCCCTGATGCCATATGGATCGGCATCGGCGGCAGCTTCGACATCTGGGCAGGCACCAAAACCCGCGCCCCAAAATGGCTCTGCGATCGAAACCTCGAATGGACCTACCGCCTCTACCAAGAACCCTGGCGCTGGAAACGCATGACCGCCCTCCCAAAATTCGCATGGCAATCGATCGTCCACCGTATTACCGGAAAATAACCCCATGACCACCCCCCAAACCCCAGCCCGAAATCGCGTCATCCGCCTCGACAACGTTAGCAAAACCTACCGCAACGGCACCGAAGCCCTGCGCAACCTCACCATGGACATCTTTGCCGGAGACTTCTACCTCCTCACAGGCACCTCCGGGTCCGGCAAATCCACC
>JANMIS010000233.1:0-3832 GCA_031375925.1 Synechococcales cyanobacterium OTE_70_concoct_197_sub | reverse complement strand
GTCAGGCTATCGATTTGTTGGCAGAGAGATCACTCAAATCACTAACGAGAACGAAATAAAAAGTATTGAAACAGCACTCGAAGATACCTGTACTTTGGAAAGTGTTCATGACCATCTTAATGAAGCTTTGCGAATTTTGTCCGATCGTGAAAATCCTAACTATCGAAATTCCGTAAAAGAGTCAATATCCGCAGTTGAAGCGGTTTGTCAAATTATCATAGGTGACGACAAAGCAACGCTAGGTAAAGCTCTAAGTCGTCTTAAATCTAATGGCGTTGAAATACACGGGTCAATGATTGAAGGCTGGAATAAATTTTACGGCTATACCAGTGACCATGGAGGCATCCGTCATGCATTGTCTGAAGGGCAAGATGTGGATTCTGCAACTGCTCAATACATGCTCGTTTCATGCAGTGCTTTTGTGAGCTATCTGATTAAGATTTCACAAAATGCAGGAGTCAATTTGAAATAGTTCATCTCTAGCGTAGAGAATTTCTGAGGACTTATACTGACAGGAGAATCTAATCAAAATCATCCTGTCTTGTATGGGATACTACACACTGAGCTATGCCTACCGTTTTAAAAGTTGGACCTTACAATTTTATTTTTTTCAGTTCCGATCGCTCTGAGCCTCCACATATGCATGTGAAACGCGATCGGCAATTGGTAAAATATTGGTTGAATCCAGTGACTCAAGATAAAATCGTGGCCTCAAGGATCACGCATTACGAACGATCGCTAAACTAGTAGAAGACAATCGAGAAATGCTCTTGGAGGCGTGGAATGACTACTTTGACATTGGAAGCTGATCCTGTTGCATTGACGATCGCAGTAAACAACACCCACCTCATCGTAGGCTTAGCGGATGGTCGGCAGTTGAGTGTGCCCCTTGCCTGGTATCCACGCCTGCTCCAAGCCTCCCTCGAAGAACGCCAAAACTGGGAAATCTTCGGGGATGGCATAGCGATCGAATAGGCGGATCTCGACGAGCATATTGAACTGAAACGACTACTCGCAGGGCGAAAAAGCGGAGAGAGTCAACGATCGGGTTACAATACATCTATCACTTCCTCGTTATCATCATGATCACAGGCATTAAGCAAAAAGCGATCGTTGGTCACAATGGCAAAATCGAAATCCCGACCTCGGAACTGCCAGAAGGGGCGATCGTGGAAATCCTCATCTTTATGGATTCACCCGATGATTCACCCATTGTGCAGGCTCAACTGTTAGAGGCGATCGATCGGGTAGAAGCGCGACAAGACTTAGTAACCTTTACGCCCGAAGAATGGAATGCGAAATATCACGTTTGATCGCAATGCCTTCGCACAATTCACCGACTGGGCAACTCGGGATAAAAAGATCCACGATCGGATTATTGTCCTGATTAACGAAACTATTCGCAATCCATTCAAAGGCATCGGAAAACCAGAACCGTTAAAATATGACCCCAAAGGTTGGTGGTCACGACGAATTACCGATGAACATCGACTGATTTATAAGGTCACTGACACAGAAATTATCATCCTCAGTTGTCATTCCCACTATGAAAGCTAGTCCTCAAGATAAAATATTGGCTTTAAGGATCACTAATTAAAAACGATCGCTAAACTGGTAGAAGACAACCGGGAAATGCTTGTGGAGGCATGGAATGACTACTTTGACATTGGAAGCTGATCCCGTTGTGCTAACGATCGTAATGACCGAAACCCATCTCATCGTTGACTGAGCAGATGGTTGGAAGGGTGATCGGTCATAACATGAGGAAGTTCTATATCATCGGCGAGACGATGGTAGAGCTAGAACTTCGGACACAGCACAGGTTGCAGACGCAATATTGATTTCAGATTGACCACTCTCCGGGGCAAGTAAACTAACAGAGCCATCGAGATTAGTTCGCCAAATTGAGGCTTCGACGAGAGGTGTGGGTTGGATTAGCGTCGCAGGAACGATCGGGGTTTGAGCCTCGGGGACAGCGATCTTGGCGCTTGGCGTAACATCACGAATATCACGCCAAGCTCGATTAGAATCCAGATTCCAGAGTGGTGCCTTGGGCAATCCGCCTCTTCCCGTGATGATAAATCGATTGGAGCGGCTGTCGTGGCAGCGATCGGAAATCCGTTGCTTTTCATCTGAAAGCATCACTGGAAGAGGTAATGACTCAGGATTAGGATCGAGCCGCAGTTCACTAATAGAAACAGAACCATTCATGCCATATTGAGAAATCGCGGTGATGTCACTCTCATTAGTAAGCTGCGATCGGTATTCTAGGCCATAGATTTGATCAGTTTTAATTCGAATCTGCCCACCATCTCCCAGCACCGCATTAGCAATAATATCGCTATTCTCTAAGCCCAATAGCACTCCAGTGTTAATTAGAATCAGGCCACCTTGACCTCGACTTCCTGCGGTAGCATTAACACTACTGCCACGACGCAGACTCACAGAATCTGCATTGAGACTAATATTGCCCCCCGCTGCCCGCCGCGTTGCCGCATTGAGGCTAGATTGGTTATCAATCTGTAGCTGCTGCGTTTGAAGGGTGATATCACCGCCTTCTCCAAGGCCTTCGTTGCGAACATTAATTTGGGCATTTTGGTCTAGGGATATATTGGGCGATCGAATCACAATACTCCCACCGTTCCCAGTCGCAGTCGCTGGAGACCCAAACCGTTGCTGAACCGCTAGTGAGGCATTGCGAACCGTCGATCGAATTTGGCTAGGCGTGCCAACAGCATCACGCCTGCCAAACAAAATTACACTTTCAGAGGCCGTAATATCAATGCTGCCAGCGTCGCCTCGTCCTAGACTATTACTGGAAACCAAACCGCCATGACTCAAATCAATCGATCGAGTTTGAATGACCAAGCTTCCCGCATTTCCCTGCACAAAACTAGAAGAGCCAATATTTCCCCCTCGGGCCACTTCAATACGATCGGTGACGAGGCCAACATTGCCTGCATTGCCTGCACCCAGCGTTGCTGCTGAAATAACAGCATCATTCATAACTTGTAGTAACGGGGTTCTGATGGCAATATCTCCAGCATTCCCTTGGCCATTAGTCAGCGCAATAATCGATGCAACATTAAGCGCACTATTAGAAGACCCTGCATTCAATTGCACAGACTGAGAAGACTGAATGCGAATATTGCCCGTCGAGGCTTTCTCGTATGCTCGGCTGCTCACTCTGGCAATGTCGAGAATGATTAGATCTTTTGCGGTAATGTCGATCGCAGGCCCTTCCCCAGACTCGATCGCATAGACTTCGATGCCGCTTCCCACTGAGCGATCGGGCGATCGTCCATCCATTAAAATAGTGCCTTGGGCTACAAGCTTGATTTGACCCTTGATTGGACTTGCCGCAGACGAAAATAACAATGATCCATCCCTCAGCGTTAGGTCTTGAGTTTGAATTTGAAGGTTTCCAGCGGATTGAGAACTGACGTCTACTAATGCTTTTTTTGAAAGCTGAATGTTGCCATAGCGTCCAACTTGAGAATAATCGATCGTAAACCCATTGCTAATCGGCGAAAGCCCCACCCAGGCATTCTCCCCCGATCGGCTCTGTAGTGGTGTCCCTAGTTCTATATTTTCTGCTGTCAATATGCCGCCATTTAAAACAATTTCACCGCCCAGCAGAGCCAATGTATTTCCTGGCTTAACCCGCAAGCCACCCGCGCTAGAATTGCGTTTATAAGGCAATTGACTGCCCTGACTCACCACTGAATGACCACGACCATCTATTTGAATCACCCCAGGATTAATCCCCATTTGCACTCCGATTGGAACACGGACATTAAGCAGCGTCTCTGGCAACGAGGCAATATCAAAC
>JANMIS010000204.1:0-1286 GCA_031375925.1 Synechococcales cyanobacterium OTE_70_concoct_197_sub | reverse complement strand
CATCAAACTGTTGAAGCAACGCCCCACTAAAATAGGCCGTGATCAAGCCCCCGATCGCACTCGCCCCCCAAGGTCCAGAACAACTCGAAGATGCAATTATTGCTGTAGAAAGCGATCGGAAAGTCAAAACCAACTTTGGTCGAGATATCGAGATGGATCTCTCGACCCGCCAATTAGAATGCGAAAATTTCTACTTCCCCTGTACTGAAATCATTAATTCTGATAGTTGGGAGGAAAGCCTCTTCGAGTTCGCACCTGACAAGATGAAGGACTATATCCGATTCCGTAAGGAAGTACTTAATGCTTTCCGCAGTTACCAACTCCCCATTATTAAACTCAACAAAGAAACTACAAAAGAGGCAGTTTGCCTTGTCTTCGAGAAAGTCAACACAGGCGGTGTTCCTCTCTCTGTCTTTGAATTGATCACCGCAACCTACGCCGCTGACGGCTACAATTTGCGAGATGACTGGTTTGGTAGTGATATTCGTACAGTTAAATCACGCAAAGATCGTATTCATAAAGATGTTTTACTCACTGGAATCGAAGCCACCGACCTTCTTCAAACTATCACCCTTCTTCACACCTACGAAAAGCGACAGCAAGATATCGCGATCGGTAAAACAGGTAAACAAATTTCTGCTGTCAGTGCCAAACGTACTGCTGTCCTTTCTCTATCGCTTGAGGAATATAAAAAGTGGGTCGATAAAGCAGAACAAGGGTTTATCACAGCCGCTAAATTTCTCCGCCAACAGTGCTTTCATTCCTTGCGTGATATTCCTTATAGCACCCAAATTCCAGCCCTTGCCGCAATTCTCACCCATTTACAAGATGGCGACTGGCTTACCCCTGTTAAGAATGACAAACTCAGCCGCTGGTTCTGGTGTGGCATTCTCGGAGAATTATACGGTGGAGCTGTTGAGACCCGGATTGCTAACGATCTTGAAGAAGTTCTTGCCTGGATTAAAAGTGGAGGCGAAGAACCCCGCACTGTAAGTGAAGCGGTCTTCCAGCCCGATCGACTCAACTCTTTAAAATCTCGTCTAAGTGCTGCCTACAAAGGTATTAATACTCTTGTCCTTCGGGATGGGGCAAAGGATTTTTTCTGGAAAGACAAGATTCAGAATCTTGATCAATCCGATGTAGCGTTAGACATTCATCATATCTTTCCTGTCAAGTGGTGTGAATCCCAAAATATTGACCGAAAAATCTATGACTCGATCGTTAACAAAACGCCAATCTCATACAAAGCTAATCGCAAGATCGGCGGCGCAGCACCCTCAAACTAT
>JANMIS010000171.1:0-2411 GCA_031375925.1 Synechococcales cyanobacterium OTE_70_concoct_197_sub | reverse complement strand
GCAGAGCTTCTTGAAAAGCCCCTTCTGTAATGCCTCGATGCAGCCGTTCTAAAAGCCGCAACACCTCCACTAATCCAATAGCATTGCCCTGATTTTCTTCTACTAACTCACCGACCACCTGGGACAGGGAGCCTAGCAATGTATCGTGAGAAGCTCGTTGTTCCATTCCATTATCCATACAAATCCCGTCTTTTGCGTCTCTAACCCTACCGCTCAGATGACCTCTCAAACAAGCCTGACTTCAGACGATTACCAGGCGATCGGCCCAGTTTTCTGTAACGATACTTCACAATTGAGCGCGATCGTCTCATCAATACAAGGAACGGGGAGCAACCCATGTACAATGCAATTAAACTGTTTGACACTTGACTTTTGAGGTTGACCATGAGGTACCGCGCATTTATTGCAACGCTGTTGGCATTTTGCCTCAGTGTATTCATTACAGCTTGTAGTGAGGCCCCTGAGACAAAAGAGGGACTGACCTACGAAGAGATTGTTAACAGCGGTCTGGCAAACAGCTGCCCCACCATCGAAGCAACCGCTCGCGGAGCCATCACTTTTGCAGCGGGTGAATCTTACAGCCTACAGAACCTATGCTTACAACCCACCAACTTCGCCGTCAAGGTGGAAGGTGAGAATAAGCGTCAAGGTGCCCAATTTGTTCAGGGTAAGGTTATGACTCGTTACACGTCGTCCATCGACTCTGTAAGCGGTGCCCTATCCATTAATGACGATGGCAGTTTGACCTTTAAGGAAGAAGATGGCTTTGACTTCCAGGCCGTAACCGTACAGCTTCCGGGCGGAGAGCAGTTTCCTATGCTCTTCACCATTAAGAACTTGGTCGCGACAAGTCAAGCGGGTGTCAATGGCATCAACTCTTCGACTGACCTAAAGGGAGAATTCATGGTTCCATCCTATCGAACGTCCAACTTCCTTGACCCCAAAGGTCGCGGTTTGACCACTGGCTACGAAAGTGCCGTTGGCCTACCGGGAAGCACAGACGCCGAAGAGTTGGTCCGTGAGAACAACAAGCGATTTTTGAGCGCAAAGGGAAATATTTCTCTCCAAGTCACAAACGTTAACACTGAAACTGGAGAAGTCACTGGAAACTTCGAGAGCCTACAGCCCTCTGAAAGTGACATGGGTTCCAAGGAACCTAGCGATGTACGGATTCGAGGCGTATTTTACGGACGAGTGACTGCTGCATAATGTTCGCTCGATCGTCGTATCGGCAGATCTCATAAATTGAATCAAGCGTAAAGGAGACCCAGAGAAATCTAGGTCTCCTTTATGTTTTTAGGATTTTCTTCATGAAAATCTCACATAGTTTCTGATCTGAGAAGGGGCGATCGTAGAGGTTCCCTATACAATTTTGGGTAGGACATCTGAGTTTTATCTAACCCTTTAACTTCCGTGTAAACGCGCTTGAGCCATTAAGGTCTCAGCCCTTTACTGGAAACAGTTGTGAGAGACGAACTCAGACTTTTGGTGATTTGTTCTACCGACCTAGAGACCTATGCCTGAATTAATCGCGCCGGACCTGAAAAACGACACTCTATTCCTGTTGAAAGCCTACCAAGATAATCCCTCCTCTCAACTCCGCAATCAAATTGTGGAACTGAATTTTGGACTGGTTCGCAAGGAAGCTTATCACTGGATTGGGCAATGTCAGGAAAACTATGAAGACCTAGTTCAAGTGGGTGCTCTGGGACTGATTCGAGCGATCGAACGCTTTGACCTCAGCCGAGGCTATGCTTTTAGCTCCTTCGCTCTGCCCTACATTCGAGGCGAGATTCAACATTACCTGCGAGACAAAAGCCCCTCCGTTCGAATTCCTCGTCGTTGGCAAGCCCTACAACGCCAAGCTGTGAGCGCGATTCGCCAGCTTCAGAATGATTTGCACCGTCATCCCACTGACCCCGAAATCGCTCAGGCATTAGACATCACCATGACCGAATGGCAGGACGTCAAAGTCTCCCTGAAAAATCGTGCTCTCGTCAGCTTAGATGCTCCGATCGCCGACGATGATCAAGGCTCCGTCTGCCTTGGCGACATGATGCCGGATCACCAGTACCGCAGTTTCCAACTGGCTCAAGAGGACCAAATTAGAATTCAGCAGGCCCTTCAACAGGTCGAAAAGCTGACCCGTCAAGTTTTAGAATTCGTCTTCCTCCACGACCTGACCCAAAAAGAAACTGCCGAACGGCTTGGCATCAGCTCCGTCACTGTTTCTCGGCGCGTCAAAAAAGGCATCGAAACCCTACAAATTTTGCTTGCAGGGAGCGAAAATTAGTCAGATCCGCGATCATTCTCCTGGTATCCACTGTAACTTTACGGAAAACATCTAAAAATACCTCAAGCTCCTTCAGAAACTGTGTCATTTCTTGAAATAGCGGGTATCTTGGAAAAAA
>JANMIS010000119.1:0-4198 GCA_031375925.1 Synechococcales cyanobacterium OTE_70_concoct_197_sub | reverse complement strand
ATAGAAGAAGTCTATGAAACGCAGCATTACATTGTTGGAGAGAAAACCAATACCGAAGTCCATGCCGTCTACTAAGCTAATTTACAAGAGATTTTTGACAAACGAGCTTCTCTATCATAGATCCAAACCGAAAGGGTTCCGATCGTGAAAAATGCTAGCCCTAGTAGGACTAACCCTTTTGTTTTTTTGAAGAAACTTTTTTACTGTCGCTGGTGGGTTGCTTTTTCTCAGCGATGCGCTCATTAATATAGTCCTGAAGTTCGCGGAACTTAGGGACCGATCGCATTTCGAGGCGGCTTCCATCCGTCAAGGTCAAAACCATATCGCCCCACAACCCAAGGCCACGGGGAACGGTCGCGACACTCTCAATCTCGCGATAGACCACATCCGATCGTTCCCGCCCCATCCAACCGCCTTCAACGGTAATGCGACGGTTGGTAATTCGGTACCGTAACCAAATCGCGCGGACGATCGCTCCAATGGTCAATGGGAGACAAACGACGGTAAACGCGAGTAGGACATTAGTGATGACGTCGCCCTTGTGGGGACCACCCTCGTAATAGACCTCTTCATTAATCGCCATGCAGAACCTCAGCCTTTCTTAATAGTTGCTCTAATTCTTGCAGAAACTGACCATAGTCATAAGTGAGGGCTTCCGAACGGACCAAAACGACCATTCGAAGTCCCGACTCTAGGCGCGGTAGAAGGTGTCGAACGATCGCTTTGAGCTGACGCTTGATGCGGTTACGGACGACGGCCCGTTTACTGACCTTTTTGCTAATGGAAATTCCAACTTGAATAGGCAAGATTTTTTCCGAATCCCCACTCAGGGGCTGGCGTAGAACGACGAGATGAAGTCCCGTTGCCCGCCGCCGTTTTCCCGCTTGATAGACCCGATCGAAATCTTGCCGCTGCTTGAGTCGATTCGCCTTTGGGAGTCCCAAAATTGACCGTCCCAGTTCCTTAAACTGTGCGATTAAACACTCTGTGATTAGCCTATGCGACTGAAACGCAAGCCCGCCCTTTGGCGCGCCGTGCCTTAATCACTCGACGACCGTTCGCCGTCCGCATCCGTACCCGAAATCCAGAAACCCGTCTACGTTTACGACGAGTTCCTTCCAATGTGCGCTTCATAAAACTTACTCCAACTCTGGGTCAATTATATCTGACCACTAAAAAAAGTCACGGCTTATTACTGTACTCTAAATCACTAGCTGATTTCAACAATCCAGGTTCCTAAATCTCGAAGGAGTGGAACATCGCCAGGGGTCTGGACTCGGCAGTTGAAGTAATACATGCCGTTGTTGCGGGGGTTGCGGACGTTGCTGAAGTGGATTTCTACGGCGGTTCCGGCGGCGATCGGGTCCACAGGAATGACTTTCAGGAAGTGGCTTTCTTCTTCCCAAATGACTTCTTGGACTTTGACATTTTTACCGTTGACGATGATTTCGACGTTTTTGGTGTCGAAGGATCCGTTGAAGTGATCGGAGTAGTCAATGGTGAACTCGGAAACGGCGTACTTCATTTTTTTCTTGTCGAGGCGGAAGCGATAGCGATCGGTGCCGTTGGGGGTGCCGCCGAAGTCGAGGCGACAGGTGAGTTGCTGGTTGCGCTCAACACCGCTGAAGAGGTTCAGTCCATCACAGCCCCCGGAGGCAAGGCTAGCTTGAGGCTGGACTGCTACGGCGAGGAGTCCCATGGCGGCCATGAGGGACAATGAGGAAGTCTTGCGGAACAATCGAGAAGGGAATTGCATGGTTTTGGCCTGAACTTATAACTTATATGAATGGGGATGCTCTTACTTTAAAGCAACGGCGGTGATCAATCTGTAGCAACCTGTGACAGTCTTTTCTACAAGGTCTCGACCAAAGGCTACATGACGATCGCCTCCCCGTAAAAGTTCCAGACTTCTGGGTCCCGGCTTTGACGTAAAGTAATATTCTAGGAATTTTAGGGATGTTTCGTCATGACCAGAGCATATCAACCGCTAAAAGCCTGGAAACTTCTGGGGATGTACTTGTTGTTGAGTACGATCGCATTTTTTATGTTGATGCCGCTGCTATGGTTGGTCAGTACGGCGCTGAAGTCATCGGGTGAAGACCTCTTCAAATTTCCGCCGCAGTTTATTCCGGCACAGCCGACCCTTGAGAACTTTGTCAAAGCCTGGAATGCGGATCCGAAGAATCCCTTCAGTCGCTATTTTTTGAATAGCATTGTGGTCTCGTTCTTCACCGTTGTGTTGAATTTACTATCTTCAACGTTGGCAGCTTATCCCCTAGCGAGATTGGAGTTTAAGGGACGTGATTTTATCTTTTCGACTATTGTTGCGACGATTTTGATCCCGTTTCAGATTGTGATGATTCCATTGTTTATTATTTCGGTGCAGTTGCGATTGCAGAATACTTATCTAGGGATGATCTTCCCGGCGATCGCCTCTGCATTTGGGATATTTCTAATGCGACAGGCGTTTCAGTCAGTGCCGAAGGAGTTGGAAGAGGCGGCTAGGATGGATGGATGTAGTGAATTGGGGATTTGGTGGAGTGTGATGCTGCCTGCGGTGCGGCCTGCGATCGTGACCTTAGCAATCTTCGTCTTTATTGGATCTTGGAGTGACTTTTTATGGCCGTTAATTATTACCAATAAACCAGACCTAGCAACATTGCCTTTGGGTGTTGCGAGGTTGACGGGATTAAGTGATACGGATTGGCGGGTAGTGGCGGCAGGTTCGGTGTTGTCTATTGCCCCGATTTTGGCCTTCTTTATTGCAATGCAACGCTACATTGTACCCAGTGATGCGGCGAGCGGTGTCAAGGGCTGAGTAAGTCAGTTTGGCCTACGCTCCTGCCATCCAGACCAAATAGGCCAGAATCTGACCCACGGGTCTCACTGGATAGTCTGTGACATCGATCGTTAATTCCTGTGCCACTAATTTCATAAATCGCCACTGCGTTCCACTGCTCACTGCGCCATAAATTACCTCGATCGGCTTTCCTTTCAACTGATTAAATCGCTGAGCTGCCACCATTTCTGCTGCACATTGCCCCAAACCTAAGCGCAAATCTGCCTTTTTTGCTTCCACTAAGGTGAAGACAGGAGCTTCAATTTCGATGAGGGCAGGCGATCGGCTCAATAAAAAATCACACACGCCATTTAACCCAACCGACTCATCGACCGTAAACTCTTCCCCTGAGAAAAAGCCGATCGATTGCTTTAAGATTTGCCGGACTTCAATCAAAATAGGACTGATCAAGAGTTCCGATCGGACTTTTTCACTGCCCGTCGCCGTCGCTAGAGGCATTCCTAACTCCAAATACTCTTGTAACATTGTCGATGGCTCTAGGGAAGGCAAGTCAGGCAAAAATCTCACGCCTTCCCTGGTTGTAATTCCAAATGCTTCTTTAACGCTAGCTAAGGTTTTGAATTGACTGTAGGACATGACTAAAGCGTCCAAATGTACTGCTACCAATACTTATTGTAGTGAAGAACGAACGATCGTGCATGATTGTTCGTGAGATTAATCCAAATGCCGATTGCACATTTCTAAGACTTGATTTAATGCACCTAGCAAGACAGGCATTTCATGTTCACCATACATGCTGGTCTCATAGACTTGGCCAATCGTCGCCCACCGATAAAACTTCCACCCCGTCCCATTCGTCACAATCCCCAAGATTTCAACCTCTCGCCCTGCATCTTGATTATTGATCCAACAAGCCTTCATCTCCACTAAGCACTGCGCTAATCCCTTCTCAAAATCATCCTTTTTCGCTTCTACGGCACAGAGGTAGGGCGCTTCCAAATAATCCTGGTTCTCTGTAATTAAATAGTCAGCACTTCCATTGAGTTCTGTCGTCTCTAAGGGCGCGCCCTTCCAGATCTTTAGATTTTTGAATGAGACGATCGCCTCTGCAAAAATCGCATCAATCACCAATTCCCGTCCGCGCTCATTCGATCGGGTATCAAACTGTTTTAGTCGTTCGTTTGCCATTAAAAAAAGGAACTCGGCTCAATAATTCGAGTTTCTAGTTCCCAGGGCTGTAGCTTTTTGACAGAAACCTCTCTCAGTGCCTCGTCTAGTGAAAAACTCGAAAATTTCCTGCGCTTCATGGTCTGTGCAAATTTGATAAGCGATCGTTATCTATTGTAACCATTCGTCATATGCGTCCATGTGAGTTCAGGGGGGCGATTCGCGCTACAG
>JANMIS010000042.1:0-8790 GCA_031375925.1 Synechococcales cyanobacterium OTE_70_concoct_197_sub | reverse complement strand
CCGATCGACCTTCTCAAACGAAACGCTGATTTCCCAGGGTTTACAGGCATTTTCGATCGTCTCCATAACGGGTTCTTCAGGACCAAACAAATGCAATCGCTTTTTGTGGTTTGGGTATTTGTAACTTTTGGCGAGGATGTGACCGATCGCATCCTTCCAGCGATGAACAATTTTGATTTCAATCAGTTCGGTTTCGGTAAGCAAGTCGATCGGCCCGAACTTGGTATGGGCTTCGACTTTGCCGCCGAGTTGAGCTTGGAGCCTGTCGCGTACGTCCCGTTCTGGGTGCGATCGGCGTTTGATGGTGATCCATTCAGGAAGCAGGTTTGCGTCGGCGAGACGACCGATCGCACTCGTATAAGCCGATCGAGAAATATCGACTCGCTGCATGATTTCGGTTGCGTCTAGCGTGACTCGATCGCGAATCGCTTTTTGAATGATTAGAAAAATTCGCAGCGCGGTGCCGTCGATCTTTTTTTCGAGGATTTCGGCGATCGTGGTAAACTCCAAAACAATTCCGGTTCTTGGTTTTGGGTTGCCATGCCAATGAGTAATGTCTTGAATCCAAGCGTTGATTCCGATCGATGCAAACTTGCGATGGGCAAAAAGGGCTTCTTCAGTTTTGTACTTTGACTCAAAGGCGTAGTGTTCGATGACTCGGGCACAGACGAGAGCACTGAGAATTTTGATGTTTGTATTTTGACCGAACTTTAGACTGCTATTACCGTTTGGTTTAAATGGTATCGTCTTACGGAATGCGGGATTGAGCGCTTTTTCACGCTCCCAGGTTAAAGACGTATTACTGATAAATTTGTGTATTGAAACCGGAGATACGCCACATAGACGCGCCAATCCCGATTCGGACATTCCCGATTCGCCAGTTTCGTCGATCGTGAAAAATTCGACGCCATCGCGTTCGACTCGTGTGATATTCATTTTTAGCCTTGCCTTTGTAATGTAAAGGTTTTTGGTCAGCCGATCGGTCTTGTTGATGCAAGGTCGATCGGTGTTTTGAATATTAGGGGAGATTGCGATCGAATTTCAACCCTCTTCAGAATCGGGAGGCTCTTCGTCATCGGAAGAAAATAAGCGGTTTAGATCGCGGCGACCATCAGTCACTCTGAGGATTTCAACGATCGAATCGTCATCCTGTTCATGAATCTGATAAAACACGACGAAGCGATCGACGGTCACACTCCGAATTACCGAATCAATATCGTCCCGCTGTCTTCCGGCCAGAGGAAACTGTTTAAGAAGGGCAATCTTTTTCTCAATCCGCTTAATCTGTTTGTCTGCAAGTTCTAGCCGATACTCTGCCAAGCCTCGCCAAATATCTTTCAAATCTTGCTGTGTGAGCTTTGATAACTGGACTTCGATCATAGCCCCATCTCTTTACGACCATCAATCATGATCTGGTCAAAGAAATCACTGAGCGATTCCTCATTGAAGCTATCGAACCGCCCCTCAGCAAAGTCTCTCTGTCCCTCGGCGATATCAGCCTTAAGCCGATCGAATTCCAATTGATTAATTCTCTCTTGAGCCGATTTAATTTGGTCAAGACTCGCCTGAAACTCGGTCGCATCTTGCACCACCACCGCCGCTTCCCCATTCACCGTCAGGACGATCGGCGCTTTCGTGCTGCGAATCGTCTCGATATAGCTGTTGGCATTTCTCTTGAACTCAGTCAGAGAATGGATATTTTGAAGGTTAACCATAAAAGACTCCGAATTCAACACTGATTAGGATGTCTTTAATATAGCAACCGATCGCAATCCTCCAAACTAAAAAGCCCGCAAATCTCCCCGAGTGACAAGCAAAGGGAGCCGATTTGGTATGGACGACCCACAGCGAAAAGTAGCGATGCTCCCAGTGATAGCAACAAAGGGAACCAGTTCGTGGGGGACGATCGATAAAAATCATCATATCACTCTAAAAGTTTCTGTCAAGAAACTCAAGAGTTACTCAAAAGGAACAAAAATTGTAAAATTGCTTGACCGTTTACTATAAAAGTGATACTAAACGGATGCTAAACAGATGGCGAAACGGGTTAACCTCACTTTCCCTGATCCTTATTATTCGGATTTGCAGCAATGGGCGGATTCGAGAGGTGAACCTATAGCAACATTTGCGGCCTACTTATTGAAGACTGCGATCGATGAAGCAAGGCGATCGGGAGAGATTGTCAAACCCTCATCGCCCGCTCCAAAAATTGGAAAGTAGCCGACAGTTATGAACCAGTGAGCGATCGGATTTCAACCGTGGAGCAATTGTATAGGTATTCTCTTCGTTGTCCCCCCAGAATTGGGGGTTAGGGGGCCTCATCAAACCGAGTCCGAAAACTCCCATACTTAATCCAATACTGCTTCAACGCATGACAAGGCGTATGCAAACTCGCCCGCGCCCTGTACAGCACCACCTGACGATGATCGCCCATCCACACTTTCCCCACCAGCGCCACCGAAATCAACGTCCCCCCCAGCGCCTCAATGCAGCCCGTGAACCGATCGATCGCCCCATAATCCACCGTCTCAAACACATAAAAATGGCCACTACAGATCAAATGCCGACTGCGAATCCAAGCCTGCATCTTCTTCTTCGCCTCTGGCGGCAATGAATTCCTCGACTCTCCCACACCAGAATCCATCATCCCTGAATTCATCAGAGATGATAATAAAAGCTCTTCAGTTGGGACCGGGTCGATCGGCTCCATAACAAATCCTGAATGAGATCAACAACGCTAGAAAACCAATTCAGACTCAAAACTCTGCACCTTCTCAAACTTCAACGCCCCCAACTTAGAACCCCAAAGATGCTCATGGGTCTCAGGATGAAAACCCCGATCGAGACTCCACCAAGTCAAGTTCGTCACCACCACCTCACTCACCAAATAGGTCATCACCCCATCCCTCGGAATCACACAAGCATTCCCCGGCTCCACCCCACCTACAAACTGCTCCTCTCCATCACGCCGAAACACCATTGAACAACCTTGCCTCGCCTTAATCACGTCAGGCTTAATACTCTTCAAAATATTGCTATCCCGTGCCGCCCCGGCATACAACATCGGGTCAGTCATCCCATAATTCTCAATCAAAATCCGATCGCCCTGATCTACAACTCGATGAATGCCCTGACGATAAGGACTCCACAGATCATAGTCATAGGCTTGTTCAGAATAGAAACCAACAGTATTAAAAAACTCAAATGGCAACGGCCTAAAAAAAACATGGATATGGGCAAAATCTGTCGGACGTTCATCCGACTGTTTACGATTGCTAAAATCCCCAGCCATCCATTGACAGAGCGTTTTTACATCGCGGCTTAAAGTAGGTGCGATCGTATTCATAACTTTTTAACTAAATAAACTTAACTAACGTTGCGGACTTCAGATGAAAACGAAGCAGTCAAAACACCCGTGCCTTGACTTGTATTAATCGTCGAAACTCGAAACCGAAGATTCGGATTCACAAACCAAATCCGCTCCTCCGCCGAAGCCCGATCGTAAGGCGTATTTAAAACAAACACACCATCACTCGTAAAATGATAATTTCCCACCGCCGCCATCTCTTCAGCATAGCCCTGTTCGCGCAGGAGCCGACCTTTAGAAGCATCGCTAGGATCAGGAATCGGCACCAAAACTGTACTTCCCTTCATCACCTGGTCATCATCCCAATCCGTCGTCCCCTCCCATTGCATATAAAACGGCGAAGACATTTCAGAGGGATCTAAACCATTTGATTTACAAAGGTCAATGACTCTTGTATCCGTCGGATCAACCGTCAAAATATCGATCGTCGAAAGTACCGCCTCAAAATGCTGAAACGCAAGGCTGTGAGCACTTCGCTGAGACTTCCAACGACCTATAGATTGAGCCACAAAACGATCGATCGACATAGTTTACAAAAGGGGGAATTTATTAAATCAAATACTTAAATGTTTTTAGCGTTAGTCTTTCTCATAACCAAGAAAAACTAACGCTATCAGATCTTAAATTTCAACGATCGTCGAAATCTTGCCGCCACTTCGAGCAATCCGCTGAATCGTCGGAGTCATCTTCGTCGCAGACACAACGTACTCAGTCTTACTCACACGACGAGACGCGCCAGGAGTCGCTTTGGACGTTACGGTGATGCGGAAACGCTTCTCAGTTCCAGAACCAATAATGGTTGCCGTCGAAGCCTTAATTTTGTTGTCGCCGCTGCCTGCGATCGAAGCTACAAGCTGAGACGCTTTCACAGAACTACTGACTTGAGCAGGGCCACGATCGACCGCAAAGGAGCGATTGTAGGTGACTTGGCTGAGACCCGCTTCAGTGCGAGATCCACGGTTATAAGGCACCGTGTCTTCACCAAACTGCGCTTGATATTCAGCGCTATCTACCAAGAAATCGATCGCCGCTTCAAAGCCACTCGTCGCCATCAAGCGCATATAAGCCGAAGCTTCAGCCTGCGACTCAGGAGGACGACCCAAGAAGTGCATGTAGTTCAGTTCAGCCAAACGGTAGGGCGAACAAGTTTCAAAGTAACGACGGCTATAAAAAGCAGACTTACCAACAGCGCGGACAAACTCACGCACAGACATCGACCGATCGCACAGTTGCGATTCAGCCGAAACTAAGCGCTCACTTTCCATGACATGGGGATTACCCAAGACATACTTATAAACGGCACGAATAACGGTTTGAACATCAGCATTGGCATCGGTTTGCCAAAGTTCGAGCGTTGTGGTTGCCATAATCTAAATCTCCAATTTTTGCGAGTGTTATAGAAATGATTTACATGTGGGTTCAGATATAAAAGCGGCGATCGAAATTTCCGATCGCCGCTTTCAAGTTTTAAAGTTCGCTAATACTTACAATCTTGCCGCCTTGACGGTGAATGCGTTGGTATTCCTGGGAGAGGTTCTCGTAGGAGACGATATAAACCTGGTTCGATCGGCGGAACTGAGAAACCCGGTTAACAGCCGCTGCACGGTAGCCTGTAACCTCAATCCGGTAGACCTTACCGCCGGAACTAGCACCCACACCTTGACGGGCGTAGGACACGTTGGTAGGAGCGCTGAAGGTATTTCCAGGCGCTGTTACTGCCGTGGGCTGAGCATTGATGACCAATGCATTTAGCTTCGGAGTCTTACCGGACAGATCAGCTTTCAAGGAGCTAGTGGACGCACCCCGCACCATTTGGAAAGTATGAGTAAAGCCAACCATATGGGTCAAAGCTTCAGTTTTCCATCCACGAAGGAAGGGAACGAAGTTTTCGCCAAAGGTATTTTGATATTCGTCGCTGTCGATAAAGCTATCGATATCAGCGTCATAGCCTGCGTCATCCAGAATATTGCTATGCATTTTCATGTCGTCATAGCTGTTAGGCGCACGGCCTAAGAGGTGACGATAGGCAAGCTCAATGTAGCGATAACGAGGCACATCCGTGAAGAACCGATCGCGATACAGGGCAGATTTTGCCACGGCACGAACAAATTCACGAACGCTCATATCACCCATTTTAAATTGGGATTCGGGTACCGCTAGGCGCTCGCTTTCCATAACGTAGGCGTTGCCTAATACTTGCCGATACACCGCCCTGATGAGGGATTCTGCTTCCTCACCCGAACGACCTGGCACCCACTCCATGGGAGGAGTTTCATCGAAGAGGCTGACACCTAATCGGGAGGCTGGTCCAAAAGGCATTGATATCTCCTGGTTTCGATCAGAGTTGATGTAAATCGATCGTCTCAAGCTTAATTAAGCAAAATATTTGCCTAATCGTGCGACCTAAATTAATGTTTAAAGGCAGCATTTTAAGTCTGAGAAGACCGTATTGCGACGAGTTTGGCAACTCTTCAGAGCAAAGTTTGCAGTAAAATTTGCCTCATATATGTCTTATATTCATATACGGCAAGGACGTAATTTATCAAGAATTATTAAGGTAATGTGTATAGTTTTGTAAAAATTGCTACAAAACCTTAAAAAGCAAGCGCTGTGGGCATCAGGCTACATCAAACCAATCGAAAATAGGGTTTCAACTGTTGACTAAGCAGAGCAATATATCGATGTGTGAAGGTAGATCTATCAACTTTTCTCAGAAATGTAATGGACAGTCTTTAGGAGCATTGAATTTTTAAAGTTTTGGGCTGTCGATAAGATTGCTGAAATGATTGGTTTAAGAGTTGTGATTCGATCGTTTTGATGGTAACTATGATGACATTTGAGGAAATTCTAAAAGCTATTGAGGATGCGGATTCTGCGGTGAAGTTGGCAGATGCAGTTAAGCTTTTGGCGGAGTCTAAGAGTTTGGAAGCGATTCCTCATTTAATTAGGGCTTTAGGATATAACAACCCCGGTGCGGCAGTGGCTTCGGTGGATGGGTTGATTGCGATCGGTGAACCTGCGGTGATGCCGTTGTTGGAGTTGTTAGATGGTTATAACTACAGTGCAAGAGCTTGGGCGCTGCGGGCACTGTCGGGAATTGGGGACCCCCGATCGCTCTCTCTTTTGCTAGACACAGCCCAGAATGACTTTGCGCTGAGTGTACGCCGTGCAGCGGCTCGGGGGCTTGGAACAATTAAATGGGAACAGATGTCCGCAGGCGAGGTTGAGACGGCGCAAGCTGAAGTGTTGCAGGTGTTGTTGTCTATTTGTGCTGATCCGGAGTGGGTGGTGCGGTATTCGGCGATTACGGGGGTGGAGCGGCTGTTGGGTGGTTTGGGACCTGGGGCGGTGCGTGAGGAGGCGATCGGGCTGTTGTCTAGAATGGCGGTTGAGGATGAGGATTTGACGGTGCGATCGAGGGCAGCGCTGGCGGGAATGCGAGCAGTCAGTCGATCTGATATACAAGAGGAGTAACCTGAGTAGTTCAAATCAAAAATCCAGGCCGAAAACACGGAGGTCGCAAAGGATGACATTCACTAAAGCCAGATTTACAAGTTTTGAAGAGTATCTGTTAGCGGAGTCGTCCGACTTGCCTGAGGGACGCTGTGAGTATTGGGATGGAGAGTTAATTCCGGTTATGGCTGAATCGTTGCTCAATGAGATGATCGCGAACTATCTATACCTCGTGCTGTGGCAAATGGGGATTAACTCAGACCTAATCAGCCCTGGAAAAGTCCAAATCGTTGTCAGCGGAAGACCTAAAACCCGATATCCAGACCTGACGCTCTTAGATGATGCTCACTTGGTACTGATGGAAAGTAGTACTCGTCTAGGGGCTGCAATGCCACCACCCCGGCTTGTGGTCGAAGTTGTTTCACCCGGTGATGAGGATTCACAGAATTACATCCGAGACTATCGCGACAAGCGAGACCAGTATGCCGATCGTGAGATCCCTGAGTATTGGTTGATTGACCCACAGCGATCGTGGGTGATGGTTGGCCTTCTTACGGCTGGGCACTACCAATTCACAACCTTTAGAGAGAGTCAGGCGATCGTCTCTCAAGCTTTGCCAACATTTGACCTTACGGTTGCACAGGTTTTAGCCAGAGGAAGATGAAATAGTCTTTGATTATGCTGTCATACCAAATCAATTAACAAAAGCGTCTAGCGAACCGCCTCCTAGCCCCCAATTCTGGGGGAACATGAATTTTTGAAATCAATCAATACGACCATCGTATTGATTGATTTCAGTATCAGGTCCAACAACAATCAGATCGCCACCAAAGCCTTCTCCACCTTAACCACCCGTTCAAACGTCACCCGAATCTCGCAATCCCGGCAGACATCCTCAATATGTTCCAAACAAGGCTCCTCATAGCCAAACAAATGCAATCGCTTTTGATGGTTTGGGTATTTGCGACTCTTTGCAATGAGATGCCCGATCGCATCCTTCCAATGGCTCACAATCTTCACCTCAATCAACTCCGTCTCCGTCAACAAATCAATCAAACCCCAACGGGTATAAGCCTCCGCCTTCCCGCCTAGCTGAGATTGCAACCGATCGCGCACCACCTTTTCGGGCTGGTTTTTGCGTTGAATCTTGCACCACTCCGGCAACAACCCAAGTTCATCCAATTTCGTCACCGCACTGCCGTAGGACGATCGGGAAACATCAGCCCGTTTCATAATTTCGTCAGCGGTGAGGGTAATGCGCGATCGAATAGCACCCTGCAAAATCAAATAAATTCGATAGGACGTACCATCTAATTTTTTACTTAGAAGAAGGTCGATCGTCTTAAAATCCAAAACAATCCCATTGCTCGGGACAACATTCCCACGCCAATCAGTCATCTCCTGAATCCATGAATTAATTCCCATCTCTGCGAACATCTGATAAGCAAAAAGAGCCTTCTCAGTTTTGTGTCTAGAGTCAAACGCATAGTGCTTAATGACCTTGGCGCAGACTGAAGCACGGATAATTGAGAGGTTAGAAATCTTACTCTTTTCGATCGAAGTTGCGCCTCTTGCCTGCAACCATAAATCCTTACGCTGCATGGGTTGTAACGTTTTTTGGTCTGTTTTGCCTGCCACCATATCACGGAGTACTTGGCTTACTGACTGTCTTGCAACATCACATAGACGAGCTAATCCCATTTCCGACATTCCCGATTCACCTGTTGCATCAATGGTGAAAAATTCCACATCGTCACGAACGACACGTGTAATAGTCATTTATTAGTCCTTGCCTTTGTTATCTAAAGGTTGGTGGTCAGCCGATCGGTCTTGTTTGCGCGAGACCGATCGGTGTTTCAACTATTAGAGGGTAAAGCCTGAAAATTTACATCCGTGGACTGTGTAGCCGGACTACGCCACAGCCCGCCTTGGAATGAATTCGCAAGGCTTATAGCAAAAACCTGTTGAAA
>JANMIS010000031.1:0-1630 GCA_031375925.1 Synechococcales cyanobacterium OTE_70_concoct_197_sub | reverse complement strand
CCGCCGAGGGTGTGGACGAGGGTGTGGACGACATCAAGCCCAACGCCACGTCCGGAGAGTTCAGTGATGCTGTCGGTGGTGGTGAAGCCGGGAAGGTAGAGGAAGGCCATGAGTTCTGCCAAGGTGAGTTGGGCGACCATTTCGGGGGTGGCGAGTTGGCGTTTTAAGATGTGTTCCCGAAGATGATCGGCTTCGATGCCTTTGCCGTCGTCTTGAACGGTGATGACGAGGTTTCCAGCGCTGTGTTTGGCGGTGATCTGGAGGGTGCCGTAGGCGGGTTTGCCGAGGGCTATGCGATCGTCGGGAGCTTCGATGCCGTGGTCGATGGCGTTGCGGAGTAGGTGGGTGAGGGGGGCTTCGAGGTGGTCGAGGATGTCGCGATCGAGGGTGGTGTGCTTGCCGATGATTTCGAGTTTGATTTGTTTGTTAACTTGCCGTGCGAGGTCTCGCACCATGCGGGGAAAGCCGATGCCAACATCGCTGAAGGGCCGCATTTGGCTTTGGATCACTTCTTGGTAGAGGCGGTTGGTGAGTTGGTTCGATCGGCTGGTGTATTGTTCGAGTTCGGTGGTGCGATCGAGGAGGTGGCGACGGCTTTGGTTGGCTTGCTGGCGGGCTTGGTTGAGGAGGGTATGGAGTTTTGGGTCGGTGGTGGGCAGTTGGGCTTGGAGGCTGTCGAGGAGTTCGATGAGGTGGGTTTGTTGGGTTTTGAGGTTGAGGAGTGATTTGTTAAAGGGGTCTAGCCAGTTGGCTTCGGTGAGGGCTTCGCCGACGAGTCCCATGAGACGGCTGAGGTTTTCTCGGCTGAGTCGGATGGTGCGATTCTCGCTGCGAGCGGCTTCGTTAAGAGATTCGGAGGAAGAGGGCGCTTGGGCGGGATGCGCTACCCTTACGGACTCTGTGGCTGGGATCTGTGGATCTGGGATCTGGGGATCTGGGATCTCTGGCTGGGCTGGATTTAGCTGGGCGATCATGCGGGTGCAGTTTAGGCCGATCGTTGCTTCTTCGTTTAGGGTGTCGTTGGGAAAGTGCTGAAGGCGAGTGGCGATCGAGTCTAGGGCATCGAGGCTTTGGAAAATGATGTCACATCCAGCTGCATCTGGCTGGCTGCGGGTCTTTTGTAGCTTGACGAAGTAGTTTTCGAGTTCGTGGGTGAGTCCGACGGCGAGATCGATGTGGACCATGCGGGCTGCGCCTTTGAGGGAGTGGGCGGCGCGCATGAGGGCTTCTAGGATTTCGCTTTGAAAGCCTTCTGTTTCGAGGCGGAGAAGGTTGGGATTGAGCACGTCGAGTTGCATCCGCACTTCCTGGCAAAAAAGACTGACGAGGGCTGGGTCAGTGCCGAGCTTTCGGTAGCGAGGTGTTTCGGCAGTTTGCGGGCTGGTTTGCGGGCTGCTCATGTTAGGGCGGTGCGCTCTAGGGCTTCAAAGAGGAGAAATTCGTCGAGGCAATTGACGTTGGTGCCTTCGTTCCAGGGAAGGAGGCTGTGGGTGAAGGTTTGGGTGTTGGTGAGGACGGTGCTGGGTGGCGTGATGAACTGGTGGGGGGCGATCGATTCGATGCCTTGAAATTCATCGACGATAAAGCTCCAGCGATCGGTTTCCCATTCCACAATGATCAGGCGGGGAAT
>JANMIS010000018.1:0-9843 GCA_031375925.1 Synechococcales cyanobacterium OTE_70_concoct_197_sub | reverse complement strand
CACGCCCACAGGCAGCGGACAATCTACGGTTGTGAATACTAACTTCGCCGCACCCTTGCAGCTAGTGGTGAGAGACCGATTTAACAACGTCATTCCCAATGCAATCGTTGCATTCTCATCTCCTGCTAGCACAGGTGCAACAGGTTTACTGAATGGAACCACGGCCACGGCTGTTAACGGAACGACGGATGCTAATGGGGTCGTTACGATCGCCGTCAGAGCAAACACCATTGCAGGCAGTTACAACACCACAGCAAGCATCAACAATCTATCTAGCACCTTCGCCCTGACGAATAATCCCGATGTTGCTGCACTCGTCACCGCAACAGGGGGCGGAACCCAAAGCACCACCGTTGCCACGGGATTCACAAACGCCCTACAAACCAGAGTCACAGATCAATATGGCAACCCAATCTCCGGTGCGACCGTCAATTTCACCGTTCCCAGCGGCAGTACGACAGCGGCAGGTGGCACCCCGTCTGGTACAACCGCAACGACGGATACTGATGGTTTTGCGACCATTACCGTAACCGCCAATACGAAAGCCGGAGCCTTTGTTGCTAGTGGTAGTGTCAACGGCGTCACTCCGATCGCCCAATACAACCTTACCAACACCGCTGGAGCCGCCACCCAGGTTACAGCCACAGGTGGTAGCACCCAAAGCACAACAGTCGCAACACCTTTTGCGACAGCATTACAGGCGACGGTCGTAGACACCTATGGCAACCCTGTCCAAGGTGCAACTGTTAGCTTTACGGTCCCAGGGAATGGAGCTAGTGCAACATCTCCTAGCTTAACCGCAACCACCAATGTGAATGGCATAGCATCCATCATCGTTAATGCAAACACAATCGCTGGAACCTACGGCGTTAGTGGAAACGTCAACACCTTAACTCCAGCCCAATACAATCTGACCAACTTAGCAGGAGCGGCCAGAACCGTTACGGCTAGCGGAGGCTCAAACCAAACCACGGTCGTCAACACCGGATTTAACGATCCCCTGCAAGCTACAGTAACAGACCAGTATGGCAACCCCATCAGTGGCGCAACTGTCACTTTCAGCATTCCAGCCTCCAGTGGAGCAGGTGGAACGATCGCTTCTGGAAGTGCTACAACCAACTCAAGCGGCATCGCACAGACGACTGTAACTGCAAATGGAAATGTCGGATCTTATAATGCAACTGGTAATGTCGCTGGACTCAATGCTACCTACAACTTAACTAACGTTGCCAACCCCGCTAGCATTCCTGCTACGATCGCGATCGTCAACGGTTCCGGTCAAAGCGCAACGGTCAATACTGCCTTTGCAAGTCCCCTGCAAGTCTTAGTGAGCAACAATGCCGGAGCGCCTCTAGCAAATACCTCCGTAACGTTTACGTTGCCCCGTGAGATCGGCACTTCTGCGTCAACACTCACCGTATTAACCAATGCGAATGGGATTGCTAGCTTACCTGTAAATGCCCTAGGAACCAGTGGAACCTTTAACCCGATCGCCACTGTGAATAGTCTAACCACCCAATTCACACTGACGAACAATCCTATAGCTGTCAATCCCGTCAATCCCGTCAATCCCGTCAATCCCGTCAGTCCCGTCAGTCCTGGTAATCCCGTCAGTCCTGGCAATGGCGGAATCTTGACCTCCGTGGAGCAAGTTCGGTTAGGTCAGAATCTACAACGATCGAACAATGGTGCAACAGGTTCAACCAAAGCTCCAGCCTTAACAGGTGGAGGTTCTAGTTCGTTCTGTATCGTTAACGATCGCAGTGAGCAAAGCAAAAACACCCTCTTCGATCGCACTAATACCAAAACCCGTAACGATGGAAATCCTTCTGAAACCCAAGGAATTCCTGAATGCAAAACTGATGAAAAAACTGCTCCTACAGTGACAAAGTAACATCAGTTTTTCCATAGATTCGCCCTCAAGCTCCATCCCTCTCCCAAAAGGAGAAGCATTTTGAAGCCTTCTTTTCTTCTTGCTCCCTTCTCCCTAGGGAGAAGGGCTGGGGATGAGGGCAGAAGCGATCGTAATTTCCCACAGTCTATCCAATATTCATTCTTACTATCGTAACCACTATGTCTCTTAACTCCGTCGGAAAAACCCTCACCGCTTCCACAGTGCTATTGGCCTCCGTGTGCAGCCTCCCCGTCGTTTCCCAAACGCTCCCCATTGCCCAACTCAAAACCGTTGACAAAGTCTCCCAGAATGGGAATCGCGATCGTCTCTCTCAGCCCCAAACTCTTCCCAGTCCCCTCCCGACCGCAAAGCCCACAATCGCGCCACCGACGACCCCAACCCCCCAACCCCAATTCTCCAGCACCCCGATCGCTGTCCGCAAAATTCAAGTCACAGGTAGCACTGTCTTAACTGCTGCTGAATTAGCAAAATTAACGCAGCCCTTAGAAAACAAATCCGTTACCTTACAAGAACTTCAAGCCCTCGCCGATCGCATTACCCAGGTCTACCTCGATCGGGGTTACATTACTTCTCGGGCCGTGATTGCAGAGCAAAAAATTAGCGATGGTCTCGTTAATATTCAAGTAATTGAAGGTAGTGTTGACTTAGTTGAAATTCAGGGCAATCAACGACTGAATCCAGCATATATTCGCGATCGGATTAACCTAGGCAATCGCAAACCGTTTAATGCTGGTCAATTAGAAGATCAACTTCAGCTTTTAAAAAGCAATCCACTTTTAACAGAAGTCAACGCTAGCCTTCAACCCGGCAAAGATCCTGGCAAAAGTCAGCTCGTCGTTCGCGTCAAAGAAGCTCCTGCCATCACAGGCAACATCACCCTTGATAATAACTCGCCCCCCAGCGTCGGATCTGAGCGTCTCGGAGGGACGATCGCCTACCGCAATCTCACAGGACTCGGCGACGAACTCAGCGCGACTTATTACCGATCGCTTGCAGGTGGTTCTAATCTTTACGACTTCAGCTATCGCATTCCCGTCAACGCCATGAACGGCACCGTTCAACTGCGCTACTCCCCTAGCAATAGCAAAATCATTGATCCTGCCTTCGCTAGCTTTGGCATTCGCAGTCAAAATGATCTTTACGACATCACCTATCGTCAACCTGTGATCCGATCGCCCAGACAAGAACTCGCCTTCTCTCTAGGATTCGCATTGCAGAATGGTCAGACCTTTCTTTTTGATAACTCTCCAACCCCCTTTGGCATTGGACCTGATGCTAATGGCAACAGCCGTACCCGCGTGATTAAGTTTGGGCAGGACTATGTGCGTCGTGACCCTAAGGGCGCTTGGTCTTTGCAATCACAGTTTAATTTTGGCATTGGCGCATTGGATGCCACAATTAATTCCCGTCCCATTCCTGATGGTCGTTTCTTTAGTTGGACAGGCCAAGTTCAGCGCGTTCAGCAATTGTCACCCAACAATCTATTGATTGCCCAAGCCGATGTACAGCTTTCTCCCAACAGTCTGCTGCCTTCCCAGCAGTTTACAATTGGCGGGGGGCAATCGGTGCGAGGGTTCCGTCAAGGAGTCCGATCGGGCGACAATGGTGTGCGCGTTTCCCTTGAAAATCGCATCACTGTCAGCCGTGACAAAGCAGGCCGATCGGTCTTTCAAATTGCGCCCTTTGCTGATTTGGGAACTGTTTGGAATAATTCCAGCAACCCGAATCCTTCTAACAATCAAAACTTTTTAGCTTCTGCGGGATTAGGATTAATTTTAGAACCCACACCCAATCTATTAATGCGATTAGATTATGCATTGCCATTGGTGAATCTGAGCGATCGGGGTAATAACGCTCAAGACAACGGATTGCACTTCACTATGGGCTATCGTTTTTAATCAAAGCTATAGCCCCCAACCCCTATAGGTATCGAATAAATACTTTAAAGAATCGAACCTATCTGGAATCGGCGGGACGATCGCCAATGTTTAGATCAAATCAGGATCTTCACCTAATTCTCTTAGTCGTGCTGCGAGTCGTGCTGACCGCTGGCTTTCGGTTTCAGCACGGCGGGTTTCGGTTTCGGCGCGGCGGGCTTCTGCTTCGGCGCGGAGAAATTCCGATTCACTAGCCAACATCACAAGATCCCCGTTGGACTGGTAAAACCTTGGCCAGTACGTAGTTTCACAGCCGATCGTCCCATGCCATGACCCGAGCCAGAGTCCTAATTTTTCACTCCAGAGCCAGCCGCGATCGTTCTTTTCTAATTCCTGGTAGCTGCCGTTGCTGAGATGCCATCCTTGGAGCTTACTGCGATCGAATGGGTCATAGACAAAATAATCCGTGGTTTTAAAGATCTGACGGTAGAGATCTTTTTTAATCCCAGTGTCAACTTTTTTCGTGCTGCTGGACATCAGTTCAACAATCACATCGGGATAGCGGCCCCCTTCATCCCAGACCACCCACCCCTGTCGCTCCTTCAATCCATCCACATCCAGCACAACGAAGAAATCAGGTCCTCGGAAATCCTGATTCATCTTCTGCGTACTGCTGTAGTAGACAAACATATTGCCCGCTGCGTAGAAATCAGTGGCGGGCGATCGGTAATGCTGATAGGAGTCGATTAATGCATTCATTGCGACCCGATGGCGATTGCTTTCCAAGGGTTCTCCATCATCAAAAATTAAATCTGTAGGTGGCGCAATCCAACCGATCCTTTCTTCTACATTTGCCTTGGGTTCAGAGCAGTTAGGTTCAGAGACGATCGGTTTTGGTGCGATGTTGACCATAGTTTTAGCTCCCGCAGTGGCGGACTCACGAAAGGTCGAGCAATTGTTCTAGTCTAGCGTGACTCACAGAAGCATTCCAGTGGGTGAAATCAAATCCTACTCTTAGGGGCTAGAGTTCCATAAAAAACGGACTGGAAAGCATGACCTCCCCAGTCGTATTAAATACAGTGAAATCTGTAAACCTGACAGCCACCTTTGAAAAGCAGTGATTCTTGTCAGGTTATAAATCTTGTGAGCGCATCAGCCTCCTGCGATCGCAGGGACGATACTGACTTCATCGCCATCGCTCAGTGCTGTTTCTTCATTTTCCATGAACCGAATGTCTTCACTGTTCAGGTAGAAGTTTACAAAGCGTCGAAGCTTGCCGCTGTCATCACAGAGCCTTGCTTTGATGCCGGGATGCTGGGTTTCTAGGGCTTCAACGAGCTGGGAAATCGATCCGGCTTCACATTCAAGTGCAGACCGATCGCCCACGAACTTTTGTAGGGGAGTCGGGATCAAAACTTTGATAGACATGGCGTTTGGATTCAAATAGTAAACAGAACATTAGACAGGGAGGGACTAGGGCGATGGCTTTGTCGCCCCATCCCAAAAAACGAGTTACACCAAAACTTGCTGCCACTCAAGACGATCGAGTGTACGAGCACGTTCAAGGGCACGTTCGAATTCGTCCAGTTTTGGATCGATCGTCAACGCTTCGCCCACGTAGCCTTGAATGGCTTCTTGGGTCTTCAGACCATTTCCAGTGATGTACACAACCGTTACTTCGTCTGGATCAATCTTGCCTTCAGCGACGAGCTTTTGTAAAACTGCGATCGTGGTGCCGCCTGCGGTCTCGGTGAAGATGCCTTCGGTCTCGGCTAGAAGCTTCATGCCGTCGATGATTTCTGCATCAGTGACGGCTTCAATGTTGCCGTTGGTTTTACGAGCTAGATCTAGGGCGTAGACCCCATCTGCGGGATTGCCGATCGCAATGGACTTGGCAATGGTGTCAGGCTTAACAGGGGAAATGAAGTCGCGACCTTCGTGGAAGGCTTGAGCGATCGGAGAGCATCCTTCCGCCTGGGCACCACTGAAACGCACGGGCTTGTCTTCCACCAGTCCCACTTCGACAAATTCACGGAAGCCTTTGTAGATCTTCGTAAACAGCGATCCCGAAGCTAAAGGTGCGACGATGTGGTCGGGAAGTTTCCAGCCTAGCTGCTCAGCGACTTCAAAGCCCAAGGTCTTGGAGCCTTCCGAGTAGTAAGGGCGCAAATTAATATTCACAAATCCCCAACCATGGGTGTTAGCCACTTCGGAGCAGAGACGGTTAACTTGGTCGTAGTTACCATTAACCGCGATTAAGGTTGGATTGTAGATTAGCGTCCCGAGAACTTTGCCTGCTTCGAGGTCAGAAGGAATGAATACACAGCAGTCGAGTCCAGCATGGGCGGCGATCGCTGCGGTCGAGTTGGCTAAGTTTCCGGTACTAGCGCAGGAGACGGTGGTGAAACCCAATTCACGAGCGCGGGAGAGGGCAACGGAGACGACGCGATCCTTGAAGCTCAAGGTGGGCATGTTGACGGCATCGTTTTTGATGTATAGCTTTTTCAAGCCTAGACGGCGAGCGAGGCGCTTGGCTTCAACCAAGGGAGTCATGCCTGTGCCGACATCGATATAGTTATCTGTGGCGACCGGAAGAAAGGCTCGGTAGCGCCAGATGGAGTTTGGACCCGCTTCAATGGTTTCGCGGCTGACGGTGTTCCTTAGGAGTTCATAGTCGTACTTCACTTCCAAAGGGCCGAAGCACTCTTCACACACATGGGTGGCCTTGGGTTCGTACTCGGCTCCGCATTCTTTACATTTCAATGCTTTAAAAGCAGTCGTAAAAGAAGCGGTTGCATTCAAAGGAACGGTAGTAGTCATGACTCCAAACTCCTGAAGGGTGAGGGATTTTTGTTGCGTTTTCACTGTATGTAGATGAATGTACATGGCATTTTTACGGAAGTCAAACATATCCGACTCTTTAAGTCGGGATTAAATCAACCTCCGCTTACGGGTGGAATCAGGACCACTTCATCCCCTGGTGACAGCACCGTATCGGCTGCCACAAAGTCGAGATTGACCCCAAACCTCGTCAGATTTCGCCAGGGTTCGAGTTGGGGATGCTCTTGCAGAAGAAGGTGTAAAAGCTGATCAACGGTGGTTCCTGGATCGACCGATCGTTGGATTTCTGGGCCTAGAAGATCTTGATAAGCCGCAAAGAGCTTAATCGTGATCTGGAATGGGGGTTCTACGGTCATGGGTGAGTCCTCAGAGTGCTGCTTTTCATCAGTGAAGAATTGGATCAGTAACAATAGCAGCACCGTACAATAAAATTGTCTACGTTCCGACTTGTCTAGATCAGGCAGATCTATGCCGATCTTGCGGCGATCGTTGAATTGAGTGAGAAAAACGATAGGATTATTTTATTTAGTCGTAAAATTTATTTCCATAGGATTGCATGATTTACTGCCTCAACTCCGACTGTAAGCAACCCATTAATGTGGATGGGTCTGTGTCTTGTGAAAGCTGTGGGGCCAAGCTTGTGGCAACCCTGCGCAGTCGCTACAGAATTGTGCGGACGTTGGGGCAGGGGGGATTTGGGAAGACTTTTTTGGCGGTGGATGAAGATCGGCTCAAGGCTCGCTGTGTGATTAAACAGTTTTCGCCGCAGTTGAAAAGTCCAAAATCCTTGGCTAAAGCGGTGCAGCTTTTTGAACAGGAAGCGGTCAGGCTGAATGAGTTGGGAGAGCATCCCCATATTCCCAGCTTAATGGCTTATTTTGAGCAGGATAATCGTCTTTATCTGGTACAGCAATTTATTGAAGGCGCGACCCTGGCCCAAGAACTGTCGCGTCAAGGGTGCTTTGGGGAGCAGAAGATTCGGGAGGTGATGGCGGGGCTGCTGCCGATTTTAAAATTTGTCCACGATCGGCATGTGATTCACCGAGATATTACGCCTGCGAATATTATTCGACGTAAGCTGGATAATCGATTGATTTTGATTGATTTCGGCATCGCCAAAGTTTTAGAGCAAGTCGGAGACGCTGGCACCCCAGGTACAAAGATCGGCACAGAGGGCTACGCGCCCATTGAGCAACTCCGTAGTGGTAGAGCGTTTCCTGCAAGCGATTTGTATAGTCTGGGTGCAACTTGCTTGTACCTGATGACTCAGACGAAGCCCGATGATTTGTATGATCCCATCAAGGGCAACTGGCGCTGGCGATCGAAGCTGGCTGAGCAAGGCGTTCAGTTTTCTGAAGGCATGGGGCGCATTCTCGATCGGCTCCTTAAGGATCTGGTCATGGAGCGATATCAAAGCGCAGATGAAGTGATGCAGGATTTGCGATCGTTGCTATCTCGTCCCTCCGAAGCGACTTTCTCTTCCAGAAGAATGAAAATTTCCCCGAGAAATAATACCAGTCCTCCGCTTTCAGCGAGTTCAGATTCATCTAGTCCAGCCTCAAGCCCAGATTCAAGCCCAGCCTCAAGCCCAGATTCAGTGACTCATGCGGAGGCCCCGTCAGAAGTGGGTACGTCGGATATTGTCACGGATCTGCCCGCAGCTTCCATGCACCTCAGCCCATCCGCTATTCGATCGCGGCGCTCCTCCGGGACTTTGGATCCGGGGATTCACCCTTCAAGTCGTCTTAACCCCAACTCAGGCGCAACCTCGGGAGAACGAATTTCTGGGGGAGAGCGAGTCTCAGGCGAAATGGTGGATCTGTATGGCTGTATTTCAACCTTACAGGGCCATTCGTCTTGGGTCTTTGCCTTGGCCGCTAGTCCCGATGGTCAGACATTGGTGAGTGGTGGCCTAGACGATCGGATCATCGTTTGGGATTTGCTGAGCGGCGATCGGGACAAAATCCTATCGGGCCATACTAAGCCGATTAATGGCCTTGCCATTACCCCCGATGGCAAAACCGTGATTAGTTGCAGTGATGATATTAGTATTAAATTTTGGCAGCTTTCGAGTGGCAATCTAGAGCGATCGTTGTCGGTTCATACTCGCGATATCAATGCGATCGTCGTGAGTCCCGATGGTCAGTTTTTGCTCAGTGGTGCCGAGGACCGATCGGTCTGTGCTTGGCATATCGCTTCGGGCGCTTTGGTCCGCAGCTATCCTGGAGTCTCTGGAATGGTGCGAAGCGTCGCCATTAGTGCCAATGCCCAATTAGTCGCCTGTGGAGGACTCGATAATAAAGTGCGCGTTTGGAATTTCAACACCACACAGCTTATCCAAACGTTTAACGGGCACAATAATTCTGTCCTGAGCGTCGCCTTAACGGAAGCAGGGCGGTATCTAGTAAGTGGCAGTAAAGACCGCACCATTCGGGTCTGGAATACTCAGACAGGGGAGCTAGTGCGGACGCTGATGGGCCATATGGATGCGGTGAATAGCGTGGCGATTACGCCGGATGGTCGTTATTTGGTTAGTGGCAGTGCAGATAAGACCATTCGGATTTGGCATTTTGCGTCGGGGGAGCCGATCGTCACCCTCACAGATCACCGTAGCTCTGTCAATGCGATCGTTATTAGCCCTAATCAAAAATGGTTTGCAAGTGCAAGTTCTGACAATTCGATTAAGGTTTGGAAATTAGTTTGAGCTACTTTGTGGAAGCTACTTTGTGGAGACAAATTCTTAGAAATGTATTGCGTATTTATATCTCCGTTACCTTAATTTGCAATAAATTTATCTCTCCTGGGCGTTTCGAAAAATCTTATCTGTCCTACGAGACAGAGGGTTCACTCTAAAGCAGGACTTGCCATCTCTCTCTATGGAGGATGGTCATTCTTAGGAATAAACGTGTTCAATAGAGATGTTCTAAAGATTGTTCCTAGCGCTTTCGATCGTTCTCCAAAATGCAAAGTTAGGTTTATGAATGATGGGATAACCTAATCCTTCTCCCATTTACGATTTTATACCTATGTATTGTTCTTACAGTCATTTCAATTGAGGAAATGAACATGTCTTTAACGACTTCTACTTGCCCCGATCGTTCTTTGCTTTTCCCGTTGAATTTGCCAGATATTGATTCGGGAAGCCGTAAGCATCGACGGACGCTGATTTCAGTCTTGGCACCTGCCTATAACGAGGCCACAATCCTACAG